>JASHYW010000299.1 GCA_030042885.1 Streptosporangiaceae bacterium
CCATGAAGTTCGGCCAGGCGCTGTCGATCTTCGAGGCGGCGCTGCCGCCGGAGATCGCCGGGCCGTACCGGGCCACGCTGACCAGGCTGCAGGAAGCCGCGCCGCCGCTGCCCGCCCGCACCGTGCACCAGGTCCTGGCCAGGGACCTGGGCGAGGCCTGGCGGGACAACTTCGCCGAGTTCGACGACCGCCCGGCGGCGGCGGCGTCGATCGGCCAGGTCCACCGGGCGGTCTGGCACGACGGCCGGCGGGTCGCGGTGAAGATACAGTACCCGGGGGCGGGACGCGCCCTGATCAGCGATTTCAACCAGCTCAGCCGGGCCGGGAGGCTGTTCGGCATGCTGATGCCGGGGCTGGAGGTCAAGCCGCTGCTCGACGAGCTGCGCGACCGGGTCACCGAAGAGCTCGATTACCAGCTCGAGGCCGGATCCCAGCGCGTCTTCGCCGCGGCGTACGCCAGCGACCCCGACATCTGCATACCGGACGTCGTCATGGGCACCAGCCATGTCCTGGTCACCGAGTGGATGGACGGCACCCCGCTGTCGAGGATCATCAGCGACGGCAGCAAGGAGGACCGCGACCGCGCGGGCATCCTGCTCATCCGGTTCCTGTTGTCCGGGCCCGCGCGGGCCGGGCTGCTGCACGCGGACCCGCACCCGGGCAATTTCCGGCTGCTCGATGACGGCCGGCTCGGCGTGCTCGACTTCGGCGCGGTCGACCGGCTGCCGGACGGGCTGCCGCCATTCTTCGGCCGCCTGCTGCGCATCATGCACGACGACGACGCCGACATCCGGGAGGTGGAGCGCGAGCTTCGCGTGCACGGGTTCCTGCGGCCGGGCGTCGAGGTCGACCTGGACGCGCTGCACGCATTCCTGGCCCCGATGACCGAGCCGTCCAAGGTGGACTGCTTCAAGTTCAGCCGCGAGTGGCTACGCGGTGAGGCGGTCCGGGTCACGGACGCGCGCACGTCGAGCATCACGCGCAAGTTCAACCTGCCCCCGTCCTACGTGCTCATCCACCGCGTATCCACAGCCGGCGTCGGCGTGCTGTGCCAGCTGGAGTGCGAAGGCGAGTTCCGGGCCGAGGTGCTCGGCTGGATACCCGGCTACCTGGACGACGACCCCGGGGTCCCTGAGGTTCACGAAGACGCGGACGTCCTGGCAGCCCCGGCAGCTCAGCCGGCGGGCCACGAGTCAGCGGCAGCGGGGTCTTGACCCTCCGGCGGTCTGCTGCGGCCCGCCGCGTGCCTGCCGGCCGGAGCGCCGTCGCCTGGCGGGCCGCGCATCCGGCTACAGATAGCACATGCCTGCCGTGAGCGGCGTAGCAGCCGCCCGGCGCTATCTGCCCTGCCACACCGGGGGGCGCTTCTCGGCGAACGCCCGGGCTCCCTCCCTGGCGTCCTGCGAGGCGAACACCGGCATCGTCAGCGCGGCTGCCTGATCCCAGCGCTGCCCCGGGTCCCAGTCGCCGCCGTGGTGCGCGATCTGCTTGGTGGCCACGACGGCCAGCGGCCCGTTGGCGGCGATCCGTTCGGCCAGCTCGATCGCCGCCTCCAGCGCCCCGCCCTCCGGTACGACCTGGTTGACCAGCCCGATCTCGGCGGCCCGGGCCGCGTCGATCGGGTCGCCGGTCAGCAGGAGCTCCAGGGCCAGGGCGCGGGGCACCCGCTGGGCCAGCAGCAGCGCGCCGCCGGCGCCCGCCACCAGCGAGCGCTTGACCTCGGGGACGCCGAACCGCGCCGAGGCGCCCGCCACGACCAGGTCACAGGCCAGCAGCAGCTCGAACCCTCCGGCCAGGGCCCAGCCTTCGGCCGCGCCGACCAGGGGCTTGCGCGGCGGAGTCTGCGTGATGCCGCACAGGCCGCGGCCGGGAAACGACGGTACCTCCCCACTCAGGAACGCCTTGAGGTCCATGCCGGACGAGAACGTGCCGCCGGCTCCGGCGAGCACTCCGGCCCGGAGTTCGTCCCGCCCGTCGAGCTCGTCGACCGCGTCGCGGATGCCGGCCGCGACGGCCCCGTTCAGGGCGTTGCGCGCCTCCGGACGGTTGATGACGATGACCTGCACCGCGCCGCGGCGCTCGACCAGTACCTCGTTGCTCATCTCATCTCCGTCCGTTCAGGTCCGGCCGGGCGGCCGGGCAGCGTCGCGAGCTTACGGAAGTCCCAGCTGACGATCTTCAGCGGGGTGACGCGCAGCCAGGCGTGCCGGCCGTCGTGGATCATGCCGCCGCCGCCGAAATACTTGGCGGCCATGAGGCGCTCGGGATCGGCGAGCTCGGGAGTCTCGGGCTCCTCGCCGCCGGTCCGCGGCACGGGCCCGATCACGGCGGCCTCGCCCTCGATCTCGACGCCGCGCAGCTCGTGGTAATGGTGGCCCGCGTCGGCCACCACCGCGACCCTGGGATCGCGGGACAGGTTGGCCCAGCGCTGGCTGCGGGTGAGCGAGTAGACCCACAGTGCCCGTCCGTCCCAGACGAACCAGACCGGCGCGACGTGCGGGCCGCCCGGCCCGACGGTCGCCACCCGGCAGGTCCGCTGCTCGCCCAGGAACGAGTCAAGTTCCCCGGTGCTCATCGCGATCACGTGGCCGCGCCGCTGCCGTTTCATGGCCAACCTCGCTGTCTCGTTAACCCCGGCCCGGCATCGTGCGGTGCCGGGGGCAGGGGACACTACCAGGGCCCCGATGCTGCAGACGATAATGGCCGATGAAGAAGGCCCGTCGACGACCTGGAGACCAGGGGACATCATGGCCGATCCGCCACCGCCCGTCGAGCAGCCCGACGAACTCAGCCCGGTCGATTACCTGCTGTACCGCGGCGAGTCACAACCGGCGACACGATCGGCGTTCCTTGACGTAGAGATCCTCGACCGTCCGGCCGACTGGACCACCCTGCGCGAGGCGCTCGACCGCGCCAGCCGGGTGGTGGTCAGGATGCGGCAGAAGGTGGTAATCCCGCCGGTCCCGATCACGTCCCCGCGGTGGGTCATAGATCCCGACTTCAACCTGGACTATCACCTGCGCCGGGTGGCGCTGCCCGCCCCGGGCACGCTGCGCCAGCTCCTCGATCTGGCCGAGGTCACGCTGCAGTCGCCGCTGGACACCTCCCGGGCGCTGTGGGAGGCGCTGTACGTGGAGGGCCTGGAAGGGGGCAATGGGATCCGGGCGGCGCTGCTGATGAAGCTCAGCCACGCGATCACCGACGGGCTCGGCGGACTCGCCCTGTTCGAGCAGATCTACGACGCCGAGCGCAACCCGGAGCCGCGGCCGCTGCCGCCGCTGCCCATTCCGCGCGACATGAGCGGCGATGACCTGCTGCGCGGCGGTCTCGAGCAGCTGCCGGAAGCGGCACTGTCGGCCTCATGGAAGACCCTGGGCGGCGTGATCGGTACGGTCGGCCGCCTGATACGGCAGCCGTGGCCTACGGTCGTGGACACGATCGGTTTCGCCGGGTCGGCTCTGCGCGTGGCCGGGGCGCTGCCGGCCGAGCCGTCGCCGCTGCTGCGGCGGCGGAGCCTGGTGAGCCGTACCCACGTGCTCGAGGTGCCGCTCGCCGATCTCCGCGCAGCGGCCAAGGCGGTGGGAGGATCGGTCAACGACGCCTACCTGGCCGCGCTGTGCGGCGGTCTCGGGCGGTACCACGAGGCGCTGGGGGTGCCGGTCGACGCCTTGCCGCTGGCCCTTCCGGTCAGCCTGCGCACCGGCGACGACCCGGCGTCGGGCAACAGGTGGGCGGGCGTCACCATCGCGGCACCGATGAGCGAGACCGACCCGGCCGAGCGGATGCGGCTCATCCGCTACCAGGTGATCGCGCGCCGGAGCGAACCGGCGATCGACGTGATCAGACGTCTCGCGCCGGTGCTGAGCATCCTGCCGGACTC
>JASHYW010000008.1 GCA_030042885.1 Streptosporangiaceae bacterium
AACGACTGCCTCGAGGTGCAGCTGCAGGCCAACTGCCGGGAGCGGGACGTGTTCATTATCCAGCCGCTGGTCCGGCCGGTGCAGGAGCACCTGGTCGAGCTGCTGCTGATGACGGACGCGGCCCGCGGCGCGTCGGCCGCGCGGGTGACCGCGGTGATACCGCACTACGCCTACGCCAGGTCGGACAAGAAAGACCAGCCGAGGATCTCCATCGGAGCCCGCCTCGTCGCCGACCTGCTGGTCACCGCGGGCGTCAACCGGGTGCTCACGCTGACTCTGCATTCGCCGCAGGTGCACGGCTTCTTCTCGGTCCCGGTGGATCACCTGCACGCGCTGCGCGAAATCACCGCGCACTTCCGCGGCCGGGACCTGTCCCGCACCGTGGTGGTCGCGCCTGACCTCGGCTATGCCAAGAGCGCCGCCGATTTCGCCCGCAGGCTCGGCGTGCCGGTGGCGGCGGGCGCGAAGGAACGGATCAGCGACACGCAGGTCCGGAT
This sequence comes from Streptosporangiaceae bacterium, assembly GCA_030042885.1. The sequence goes on from JASHYW010000008.1 coordinate 498, forward strand.
CACCGCCATCATCGGCGACGTGGCCGACCGGGACGTGATCGTCCTTGACGATGAGATCTCGCGCGGCACCACCGTGTTCGAGCTGCTAGCCCGGCTGGCCGAGCAGGGAGCGCGTTCGGTGGCCGTGGCCTGCACGCATGGCCTGTTCGCCGACAACGCGCTGGACAAGCTGGCCGCCGCCGACGTGACCGAGATCGTGTGCACCAACACGGCGCCCGTTCCCCTCGACCACCCGAAGCTGCACGTCCTGTCGGTGGCCCCCGCGCTGGCCGAGGCCATCAGCCGCATCCACAACGGCGAGTCGGTCAGCTCCCTGTTCCTGCCCTAGCCGGGCGCGTTCTCAGCGGATCGTGGACATTTGTCATCAAATAATGCAGGTAACTGTCCACGCTCAGCCGTAGCGGTGTACACCACCCACGCCAGTACCAGGGCTTCTTCCCGCCACGCGTCATAGCGGCCGCTCCGGCCGCCGTGGCCCGCCTCCATCTCGATCTTGAGCAGGAACGGGCCGCCCTTGGCCACCGCTCGCAGCCGGGCCATCCACTTGGCCGGCTCGTGGTACCTGACCCTGGTGTCGTTCAGCCCGCCCAGCGCAAAGATCGGCGGGTAGGCCTGCCCGGTGACGTTCTCGTACGGCGAATAGGACTTCATGTACGCGTAGACCTGCGGGTCGTGCAGCGGGTCGCCCCACTCCTCCCACTCGGTCACGGTGAGCGGCAGCGACGGGTCCAGGATCGTGTTCAGCGCATCGACGAACGGCACGTGCGCCACGATGCCGCCGAACGTTTCCGGAGACATGTTCGCCACGGCCCCCATGAGCAGCCCTCCCGCCGAGCCGCCCCGGGCGATCAGCCGGGGCGCGGAGGTCCAGCCGGCCCGCTCCAGGTGCTCAGCGCATGCGACGAAGTCGGTGAAGGTGTTCTTCTTGCGCAGCAGCTTCCCGTCGGTGTACCAGGACCGCCCCATCTCGCCGCCGCCCCTGACGTGCGCGATGGCACCTACGAAGCCCCGGTCGAGCAGCGACAGCACGGGTACGGAGAAGCTGGGGTCGCGCGACATCTCGTAGCTGCCGTAGCCGTACAGCAGGCAGGGCGCGCTGCCGTCACGCGGGGTGCCCTTGCGGCAGACCAGCGAGATGGGAACGCGGGTGCCGTCGGCGGCCGCGGCCCACTCCCGGTGCTGCTCGTAGTCCTCGGGCCGGTAGGGCTCGCCGGACGGCGATGGGAGGACCGGCTGGCGCTTGAGCAGCGTCAGCTCGCCGGTGGCCATGCCGCAGTCATAGACCGAGCCCGGGGTCACCATCGAGGTGTACGACAGCCGGAACCGGTCGGATTCGTACTCGGGGTTCGGCCCGGGGCCGACCTGGTAGATCGGCTCGGGGAAGGCGATCTCGCGCTCCGCGCCCCGGTGCAGGATCCGCAGCCCGGTGAGCCCGTCACGCCGGTAGTAGACGACGATGAAGTCCGCGAACGCGGCCACGCTCAGCAGCCGGGTGTCGGCGCGGTGCGGCACGAGCGGAGTCCAGTCCGCCGGGTCGGTGAGCGGCGCGGTAGCGATCTCGAAGTTCTCCGCGCCGTCATTGTGCAAGACGAGCAGCCGGTCCCCGGCGTGGTCGACGCCATAGTCCACGCCCTGCCTGCGCGGGGCCACCACGGTGAACTCGCCGTACGGCGTGTCCGCGTCGAGCAGCCACACCTCGCTGGTCAGCACGCTCGACGACCTGATGGCCAGGTAGCGCTCGCTGCGGGTCTGGCTCACGTCGACGTGGAAGCGCTCGTCGGCCTCCTCGAAGACCATCACGTCCTGCTCGGCCGGGGTGCCGACCCGGTGCCGCCACACCCGGTAGGGGCGCCACGCGTCATCGACCGTCACGTAGAACAAGGCCGACCCGTCGCCGGACCACGCGCACCCGTAGTAGGCGCCGGGAATCTCGTCGGGCAGGATCGCCCCGGTGACCAGGTCCTTGATCCTGATGGTGAACCGCTCGTCGCCGGTGAAGTCGGTGGAGTAGGCCAGCCACCGCCAGTCCCGGCTCGGCCGTAGTGCGCCGAGGGCGAAAAAGCGCTTCCCGGCGGCCAGTTCGTTGCCGTCCAGCAGCACTTCTTCCCCGTCCAGCGGCTGGCCGTCCGCGGCCACCGGAGGGCTGACCTCACCCGGCCGGACCGCGCGGCGGCAGTGCACCGCGTACTGCTGCCCCTCGACCGTCCTGCCGTACTGCCACCAGCCGCCCTTGCGCACCGGGACCGACAGGTCGCTCTCCTGCGTGCGCGCCCTGATCTCGTCGAAGATCTGGTCCCGGAGCGGGATGAGCCCCGCGGTAGCTGCCTCGGTGTAGGCGTTCTCGGCCTTCAGGTAGCTGATCGTCTCCGGGTCGTCCTTATCGGCGATCCATGCGTACTCGTCGGTGACCGTGTCGCCGTGAAAGGTGCGCTCATGCGGAACCTGCTTGGCCAGCGGCGGCTCGGCAGGGGACTCAGGCCGGGCCTCAATGCTCATGGACGCTCAGTCTAAAACCAACTTTTTCCGAACGGTCCATGGTGCTTGCCGTCTGGAGCGAGTCTGGGCACCCGTGGCAATCCAGTCATCGTCATCCTGCCGGTGCCAGGGCGAAGCCGTACCGCTAACCTTTCCGGTGGGAAGCTTGGTGTCAGCGGAGGGAAAGGACGGTCCCGTGACCGAGTCGTCACACGTTTCCCCGGTCCCGCCTCCCCCGGCGCCCGAGCCGCAGCCGGTGCTGAGCCCGCTCACCGGGTCCGCGATCTTCCTGGTGCTGACCATCAACCCGGGCGGCGAAACGGCCTGCCGCGACGTCCTGGGCGACTGGGCCGGCCTGCAGCGGGCCGTGGGCTTCCGTGCCCCCGGGCCCGCGCTCGCCTGCATCGCCGCGGTGGGCTCGCGGGCCTGGGACCGCCTGTTCGCCGGCCCGCGCCCAGCCGAACTGCACCCGTTCCGCGAGCTGGTGGGCCCCAGGCACCGGGCCGTGTCCACCCCCGGGGACCTGCTCTTCCATGTCCGGCACGAGCGAATGGACCTGTGCTTCGAGTTCGCGACCCAGGTCATGAGCCGGCTGGCCGGTGCGGTGACCGTTGTCGACGAGGTTCACGGGTTCCGGTTCTTCGACGAGCGCGACCTGCTGGGCTTCGTCGACGGGACCGAGAACCCGGTCGGCGCCGCGGCCGGGGCGGCGGCGCTGGTCGGCCAGGCCGACCCGGGGTTCGCCGACGGCAGCTACGTCATCGTGCAGAAGTACCTGCACGACATGGACGCGTGGAACGCGCTGTCCGTGGAGGACCAGGAGCGGGTGATCGGTCGGACCAAGCTGTCCGACATCGAGATGCCCGACGAGGTCAAGCCGGTCAACTCGCACGTGGCGCTGAACACGATCACCGATCCCGACGGCACGCAGCGGCAGATCCTGCGGGCCAACATGCCCTTCGGGGAGGTGGGCCGCGGAGAGTCCGGCACGTATTACATTGCGTACGCGGCCACGCCGGCGGTGACCGAGCAGATGCTGACCAACATGTTCATCGGCAACCCGCCGGGCAACACCGACCGCATCCTCGATTTCTCCACGGCCGTCACCGGCTGCCTGTTCTTCGCGCCGTCGGCCGACTTCCTCGACGACCTTCCTGGTCCGCCCGGCGCGCCTGGCTCCGTCCAGGCGGCCAGTCCGGCGGGTGCCGGTTCCGAGGCCGGTGACGACCCTAACAGCGGCAGCCTGAATATCGGCAGCCTGAAGAGGAGCACCCAGCAATGAACAACCTGTACCGCGAGCTCGCTCCGGTTTCCGATGCCGCCTGGGCCAGCATCGAAGCCGAGGCACGCCGGACGTTCGAGCTGCATGTTGCCGCCCGCCGGGTGGTGGATGTCAGCGGACCCGACGGTCCCGTGCTGGCCGGCGTGGGCACCGGCCACCTGGCCGAGATAGAGCCGCCCGGCGCAGAGCCCGGCGGGATCAGCGCCTGGCTGCGCACCTCGCAGCAGCTCGTCCAGCTCCGGGTCCCGTTCACGGTGAGTCGGCAGGACGTGGACGACGTCGAGCGCGGCGCGCAGGACTCGGACTGGCAGCCGGTCAAGGACGCCGCGCGGCAGATCGCCTTCGCCGAGGACCGCGCCATCTTCGAGGGCTACCCGGCGGCCGGGATTGGCGGGATCAGGAAGAGCTCGTCCAACCCGGTGTTCACGCTGCCAGCCGAGGCCCGCGAGTATCCGGCGGTGATCAGCCAGGCGGTGAGCGCGCTCCGGCTGGCCGGGGTCAGCGGCCCGTACTCCCTGGTGCTGTCTGCCGCCGCCTACACGGAGGTGAGCGAGACCTCAGACTACGGCTACCCCATCCGCGAGCACCTGGCCCGCGTGGTCGACGGCGAGATCATCTGGGCGCCCGCCATCGACGGCGCGTTCCTGCTGTCGGCCCGGGGCGGTGACTACGAGCTGCGGCTGGGCCAGGACCTGTCGATCGGCTATCTGTCCCACGACGCCGAATACGTGTCGCTGTACTTCCAGGAGTCCCTGACCTTCCTGGCGTACACCGCCGAAGCCAGCGTGGCGCTGGCCGCGCGAGCGTAACCGGCGCCCGGGGCCCCTCATTCGTACCGGGTGGGCGGGAACGGGTGGTCCTCGTCGATGGGGTGCAGCTCGCCCTTCTCGTACTCCCGGATGAACTCGGCCCGCGCCTCCTGGCGTTCGGTGCTCTGGCTGGGGTCGGCCAGCGGCGGCGTGTCGGTGGCCGGCGGCACCTCGTCCGGGTCGTAGTCGTCCACCCCGGCCGCGACGCTTTCCTCCTCAGTGAGGCGGGCGAGCTGGTCATCGTCGAGGCGGTCTATCTCGCCGGCGTGCTCTCTGCGGTCCCGGTGGAACCGCTCGGCGAACTCGCCCGAATCCTGCTGCGACATCGCGCCTCCTTCGGTCGTCTGGCTCACCATTATTGAGCACGTTTATCTGCGGTCTTGGATCAGTCTGGGTTCCAGCACGCCTGCAGATCCGGAGGCTTGCGGAAGACCAGGCCGCGGGGCGCGCCGGGGGAGCGCGGGTCCAGGCGTAGCCGGGGGAGATCCAGCAGTGTTTCGATGGCCACGCAGGCTTCAAGGCGGGCCAGGTGAGCGCCAAGGCAGAAATGCGGGCCGCGGGCGAAGGCCAGGTGCCGCCCGGCGTCGGGACGGCGGATGTCGAATCGGTCTGGATCACGGAAAACCGCCGGGTCCCGATTCGCTCCCGCGATGGACACCGTGACCTGATCGCCAGCCCGGATATCGGCGCCGCCGAGCCGGGTATCCCTGGTCGCGTAGCGGTCGACCACGGCTGCGGCCGGTTCCAGCCGCAGTGACTCCTCGATCGCCGCGGGAATCAGGCCTCGGTCCGCTAGGACCAGTCCGAGTGCGCCGGGATGGGACAGAAGGTGCAGCACGGCGTTCGCGATCATGCCGTCGGTGGTCTCGATTCCGCCGAACATCAAGACGGCCGCGTTGGAGATGGCCTCGGCCTCGGTCAGCAGGTCGGCTGCCTCCGCCAGAAGGGACGTGGACTGAGGGGCGGCGATGACCGCCCGCAGGCTGGCGGCCAGCTCGGCGAATGCTGATGAGCCTGCCGGGTCCGCAGCAGGGGAGGGGTCGCCGGGCGGCGCGCCTGCGGCACGGGCGGCCTCGGCTTGGACGGCGGCGACTATCCCGTCGTACCAGGCGAGGATCTGCGCGGGGTCGGTGTTGCCGAGCCCGAGCGCCTCCGCCATGACGGCGACCGCGAGCGGCCCGGCGACGGCGCGCCGGAGTTCGGCCTGGCCGCGGGGCCGGATGGCTGACACCAGCCGGCCGGCTTCGGCCCGGGTGAAGGAGGCGAGCCGTGCGTGGATCCGTTCCGGCCGAAATGCCGGGCCGAACGGGCCGCGGTGATAGGCGTGCTGCGCGCCGTCCAGCGAGAGCATGCTCGGGCCGACCACCTTAGCCGTGGAGAATCGAGGGTCATCGACCGTGAACGTCCGCGCCTCACGCAGCACGTTGACGGCCAGCTGGTACCCGGTGACCAGCCAGGCGCCGAGGGCCGGTACCCAGCACACCGGTGCGGCGGCCCTCAGCCGGGCCAGCGCCGGATGCGGATCGTTCTCCAGGTCACCCAGCGTGACCGCCTTGGCGGACTCGGGCACCTTATCCGCCGGGGCCGGGGGAGCCGCTGGGGGGGTCCGGGGAGCCCGGATCTGGTCCGGTCCGGCGGTGCGCGAGCAGGGCCATCAGCATCCACCCGCCGATGAGGATCATCCAGAAGTTGACCAGGCGGTACGCGAGCACCGCCGCCAGCGCCGTCGACCTGTGCAGTCCGGCGGCGGTCAGTGCGGCCGTCAGCGTCAGCTCGACGAGCGCGAATCCTCCTGGTGTGATTCCAGTACTGCCGACCGCGGCGCCTGCGCCGTAGACGAGCAGCAGGCTGTGCCAGGGAATGGGCTGGCCCGTAGCCCGGATCGCGCAGGCCAGCGCTCCGCAGTCCGCAGCCCAGTTCAGCACGGCCAGCCCGAATACCGCCGCGTAGCCCGGCAAGGGCAGCCGCAGGCTGGCGACCCGGTCCAGGAAGTCCTCGAGGCCGTCGACGCCTTGGGCGGGAACGCCGAGGATGCTTCTGGATAGGCCAACCAGCCAGGCGATGACCTGGTGCAGGAGTTTGCGGAAGTTCTGGTAGCGCAGCGCGAGCAGCACGGTGGCGCCGGGGACGATGAACACGAAGGCGCCGAAGAGACCGGCCGCACTGGCCAGCGATGCGTTGCCTGCGAGCGCGCCAATCACCAGCAGGAAGGCGAGCGCGGAGGTGGAGAAGATCGCCGACACGGCGAGCATCCACCCGGTGGTCGCCGCGTCCACGCCGTGCCTGCGGAACTGCCGGTAAGAGAAGACCAGCGCCAGCTCCGCGCCGGCGAACGGCACGGAGATCGATAGCGCGTTCGCCGCGTAGGTGATCGCCATCACCGAGCCGAAACTGGCCGGCTGGCCATTGCCTCGTATGAGCAGCATCCTGCTGAGCCCGAAGCTCGTCAGCGAGACCGCCTCCGATGCCAGGGCGAGGAGGAACCAGGCCCAGTTCAGGTGGGCTAGCACGTGCAGCGACTCAGCCAGGGTCTGGCGCTCGACCACAATCACGCTGACCAGGACCGCGATGGCCAGGGCAGTGAGCATGCCACGCCGCAGCCGGTATCGGCGTGGAGCCGGCGCTGATGCCAAATGCCGATCTGACGGGGCTGAGGCCGCGCCCCCCGACTCCGCCTCGGCCGGGGCGTCCACCCCGTCGGTCAAGGCAGCCGCTCCGCCCGCATCGGGCTGAGGACTGACGAGGTAGACGGCATCATGGGACAAAATACCCCGTACCGGCCGCGTTACGTAAGGTCGGCGTGCCGGTGGCGTCGGCAACTCGTCCTGTATGCGCCGATAATGCACATTATGTAAAGCGAAATTGGCATTATTGCATCCGATCACGACCGGGCGACCCGACGGGAGCCATGCAGTGAAGCCGTCATCACTGGTGCGAAAGACGCTCGGTGACCATGGAGGTCGGCAGGCCTCAGCCGGCCGACGAGGTGAAGAACTTCTCGTTCTGCGGCTGCGTCCGTCGGCTATGGGAGACCCTCCTGGACCAGCGGTACCGCCGTATACGGCGCGCCGCCGCTTGGCGAGGACCTTGCCCGTGCACAGCGGACGATAAGGAAGAGCACTCCCCTGCACTTTCAACCTATAACGCACCCGGGGACTTGTGGCAAGACCCGGGTCGTGCCGCATAATCGCTGGCCGGGGCCAGAACCAATGGAAATGGGAGTCGCGAAATGCGTGTGTTGTTGACGTGAATCCCGGGACTACCAGTGCGTTTGACCTTCCCGACCTCCTCAGTGCCAAGGCCGACCCGGCGCTGATCGC
>JASHYW010000300.1 GCA_030042885.1 Streptosporangiaceae bacterium
TGCTTGACGGCAGGGCCTTCAGCCAGCTGAGGGCGGCCGCGCAGTCGGCCACCACGCTGTCGTCGGCGACGCCGCCCTGGGACCGGACCCTGGCCGCCACGTCGTCGGGGGTGCCGTGGCCGAAGCGGCAGTACAGGTCGGGGCAGATCACGCTGTAGCCGTGGCGCGCGAGCCGCTCGGCGAACTCCCGGTAGAACTCATCCCAGCCCGGCAGGTGATGGACCGCCACGATCCCGGGAACCGGCTCATCCGCGGCCGGCCTGGCGAGGTAGGCATGGATCTCGTCCCCGTTGCCGCCTGGATAGATGATCACCTCCGCAGTAATGGCGCTGCGGGCGTCGGTGCGGAACGAGTTCCACATGGCTAACCCCTCCATCTGGTCTCCAGAGCCCCAAGCGTAGTAAGCGGTACGGCTGAGCGTGTCCGCGTTCTGACAAGCTGGAGGGCGTGCCGGTCACCAAGCTGGAGGGCGTGCCGGTCACGGCCTGGCGGCGGGGAGACGTGGAGATTTCCGGCGGGCGTGGCATGCATCATTTCGCCGGCTTGCGCGTCGTAGGGGCATGAGGGCCATCACCCGGCCGGGGATCGAGGATCTGTACCGGGAGCACGTGCTCGGGCTGGTGTGAGGCGCTGGGGATGCTGGAGTGCGCGGCGGGGGTTCCTGGCCGACATGGACGCGGCGGGCCGTGACTGTGGGTGGTCACCGGCGGCCTCAGCCAGAATCCACGCTGTGGCACCATTCCTTTGTGAAGCAAGTAGTTGTCCTGGCTGCCGCATTGGCCCTTGGAGCGGCTCTCGCGGGGTGCTCATCAGCAACAAGCGTTTCGAAGACTCCCCGCTCGCAATCATCCTCGGCCACCGCGACATCCAGAGCCCCGGGACCGCCAGTCGTGCTTGCTGGCGACGGTGTGGCCAGCGTTCGCTTTGGGGAAAGCGCATCCTCCGCCATCGCTGGCCTCGACCAAGTGCTGGGCAAACTGTCTAAGGGCCCCATCAACGAGGCAGGGAACTGCAACATCGACGCTGCTGAGCAATGGTCTATCCTCACGGGCTTCTTCGACAAGGGCGAATTCGCCGGTTACAGCACACTCGCTGCGAATGGCGAGCCCCTTACCCAAGGGAACATGGAGACTGCCATGGGCCTGCGCGTCGGGGACACCATCGCACAGGCTCGGCAGATCTACGGATCGGCATTTCGGACTTCCCTCGCCCAGGGAGGAAGCTGGTCGGTCACCACTGCGGACGGCAAGATCATTGGTTACCTCAGCGGTGAACCGAATCAGCCTGGACCTCCTCCGACGATTATGAGCATCGAGGCCGGCTCTGTGGGCTGCCCTGCAGCGACTCCCTGAACCCCCTCAGCGGGGGTGTTGCCAGGTCAACCTGTGATCGGCCATGGGGGCCAAGCCCGCACCACCCGACGGGCCTCCCGTCCAGATAGGCGAGCATGCCCGGAGTGGTGCTGCACGAGCTGGGCTGGGCACTGACCGTCCACCCCGACGGCACCAGCCAGGTGCATGAGGTGCTCGCCGGCAGATGACCGCAGTTATCATCCCGAGATTTGCGCCCGACCCTGGAAACTCCAGGATCGGAACACTGGCCGCCCGTCAGCGGATGCGGAGGGGGAGCGCGCGCGGTCCGCGGATCTGGCCGGCGGCCCAGGTCACGGCCGACGGGTCGGCCAGGCTGAACTCCGGGATCCGCTCGAGCCAGACCTTGAGAGCGACCCGGAGTTCCATGCGCGCCAGGTGCGAGCCCAGGCAGCGGTGGATGCCGAGGCCGAACGCGGCGTGCCGGTTGACCTCGCGGTCGATGACGACCTCATCCGCGCGGTCGAACTGGGCCGGGTCGCGGTTGGCTGCCGGGAACGACAGCAGGATCCAGTCATCGGCCGCCATGTCGACGCCATGCCAGTGCATGTCCTCCTTCACCAGCCGCGCCATGGTGACCGGTGCGTAGGCGCGGAAGAACTCCTCGATCGCGGTCGGCAGCAGCCCGGGTTCGGCGACGAGCCGCCTGCGGTCGGCCGGGATCTTCGCCAGATGCCACAGCGAGGCGCCGATCGCGCTCCAGGACGTGTCGATCCCGGCGATGAGCAGCAGGGCCATAGCGCCAACCACGTGGGACGGTTCGAGCTTGCGGCCGTACAACTCCGCGTTGATCAGGTAGCTCGTGAGGTCCTCACGCGGGTGGTCGAGGTGCTCGTGGACCTGCGCGAGGAGGTACTCCCACATCCGCGAGACGCGCTCGATGCGCTCATCAGGCGGCAGGTTGATGCCTTCGAGCAGGTCTTCGACGAACTCGCGGAACTGCGGGCCGTCCTCCGGAGGGAAGCCGAGCATGTCGGCGATGACCCGCATCGGGATGTGCTGCGCGTAGTCGGTCGCGGCGTCCACGACGTCCCGCTCCCCGAACGTGTCGATGAGCGAATGGCAGAACCTCCTCGTCCCCGGCTCGTGCTTGGCGATCTTGCCCTTGGTGAACGCGGGGAGCAGCAGCTTGCGTGCGTCGTGGTGGAACGGCGGGTCGGAGGAGATCGGCGGCGAGCCGCCGATGGGCGCCAGCTCGCGGGGCGGCCGGAAGTTGCTCAGGATGATCGACCGTGAGGAGAAGCGCTCGGTGTCGTAGGCGATCGCCGCGACGTCCTCGTACCGGGTGGGCAGCCACGCGCCGCCGAACCTCGCGGTGCTGGCGATCGGGCAGCGCTGCCGCAAGTCGTCCTGGATCGGGTAGGGGTCAGCGGCCCACTCGGGCTCGAGGTGCGAGAAGTCGATCGCCCAGTCCGAGACCGGGCCGGTGATGATCTCGTTACGGGTGCCGGCCGGCGCGTCGTCGTCGCGGGATCGCAGGTATTCCTCGGTGAACCGGTCATCGGCGGCCATGTCACGCCTCCTCGAGCAGTTCGACCGCGCGTTCGGGGCAGTTGAGCACGGCCAGGCGCGCGTTGTGCTCTTCGCCAGGCGGCACCGTGCCGTCGCCGAGGACCATCCCGTAGCCCTCGTCGTCGTCGCCGAACAAGCCGGGGGCGAGGTCATAGCAGCGGCCGTGCCCCTGGCAGCGCTCGTGGTCGATCCGCACTTTCACCGCGTTGCTCCTGTCTGTGTGGCGGGGCCGACCGGGGCGAGAGCGGTGACCAGACGGGTGAGCAGGTCGGCCCACTCCGCCTCGCCGACCGGGTGCAGGTCCGGCGTGATGAGAGCGCTGCCCATCGCGAGCAGGAGGCAGAAGTGCGCGAGCGCGTCCGGTGACAGCGCGGGATCGAGCTCGCCGTCGGCCTGGGCGACGCGCATCAGGCCGGCCATCCAGTCGGCACGCTCGCCCATATAGTCGCGCATCGGCCTGGCGACGTCCTGGTCGCGGCGAGCCGCCACCAGGGCCTCGACGATGAGGTACCCGCTGGGGCCGCGCCGGCGGGGAAGCCGCCGCCCGACGGCGAGCAGCAGGTCCGTCACCGACCGGCTGGGATCGGTGGCGAACAGGTCGGCGAGCAGCCGGCGGCCGTGCGCGCGCAGCGCGCCCACGAGCAGTTCGGCCTTGG
>JASHYW010000301.1 GCA_030042885.1 Streptosporangiaceae bacterium
GGTGTCGGACACCGCGGAGTACGGCGGCTACACGCGCGGCCCGCGGCTGATCAACGAGCAGACCCGCGAGGAGATGCGCCGCATCCTCGGCGAGATCCAGGATGGTTCGTTCGCGCGCGAGCTGGTGGAGGAGTTCGACGCGGGCAAGCCCAGCTTCCTCAAGCGCCGCGAGGCCGAGCACGCCGAGCAGATCGAGCAGGTCGGCGCGCGGCTCCGCCCGCTGATGTCCTGGCTCGCCGACGACGAGTAGGCCCCGGCATCCCGCCACAGGCGCGCCAGGCCCGTCAGGCGGGCCTGGCAGCCGTGCGGCCGCGAGGCCCGGCCCGGTGCAGCCCTGCGCCCGCACCCGCCGCCGGATGCACTAGGACTTCAAAGTAGTGTCTCGCATGCTGAGACAGACGTCTTGAAACGTGTCCGCGGTCGGCCCGGTTCGGGTAATGTGACAGGCACTATGCGGCGCCTGGTACTCGTAGCGAGCCGCAGCGGGACCTGCAGAACCTGATCCGGGGCAGGCCGGCCACCCGCTGCGGGGGTTTGGCGCTGGCCGTAAGTCCTCATCGGTTCGCGATCAGGAGAACTCTCGTGTACGACATGTACCCGTGGGACAGGCCCGCCCGCCCCGCAGCTGCCGCCGCCCCGGGCAAGCCGGCCACCGAAGCCCACCGCGCCACGGAGGCCGTGCAGGTCGCGCTGGACCGGCGTGACAACGGAGGCGCCGCGGCAGGCGCGGCCAGTGAGCCCACGGCAGGCCCGACCCGCCAGTAAGGTTTCTGGCATGGGTTCACGAACGATAAGGCTGGCGGTCGTCGGCGGTGACGGCATCGGTCCCGAGGTGGTCGCCGAGGCCCTCAAGGTGCTGCGCGCCGCGGCGCCCGCGGTCACCATCGAGGAGACCAGTTACGACCTCGGCGCGCGCCGCTGGCATCGCACCGGGGAGACGCTGCCCGACGCGGTGCTCGAGGAGATCAAAGGTCACGACGCGATCCTGCTCGGGGCGGTCGGCGATCCGAGCGTGCCGAGCGGCGTGCTCGAGCGCGGCCTGCTGCTGCGGTTGCGGTTCGAACTGGACCACTACGTCAACCTGCGCCCGGTGCGGCTGTACCCGGGTGTGGCCTCGCCGCTGGCCAGCGCCCGGCCGGAGACGGTGGACATGGTGGTGGTCCGCGAGGGCACCGAGGGCCCGTATACCGGGGCCGGGGGCGTGATGCGCAAGGGGACACCCGCGGAGATCGCCACCCAGGAGAGCGTGAACACCGCGTTCGGGGTGCAGCGGGTGGCCAGGTACGCCTTCGGGAAGGCAATGGCCAGGCCGCGCCGCAAGCTGACGCTGGTGCACAAGACGAACGTCCTGACCTATGCCGGCGACCTGTGGCAGCGGACCGTGGACGGGCTGGCCAAGGACTTCGCCGACGTGTCGGTGGACTACTGCCACGTCGACGCCGCGTCGATGTTCTTCGTCTCCCAGCCCGAGCGATTCGACGTCATCGTCACCGACAACCTGTTCGGAGACATCCTCACCGACCTCGGGGCCGCGGTGGCGGGCGGCATCGGGCTCGCGGCCAGCGGGAACATCAACCCCGAGGGGACCGCGCCCAGCATGTTCGAGCCGGTGCACGGCAGCGCGCCGGACATCGCCGGCCAGCAGAAGGCCGACCCGACCGCGGCCATCCTGTCCGCGGCCATGCTCTGCGACCACCTGGGGCTGCCGGCCGAGGCGGCCAGGATCGAGCAGGCCGTGGCCGAGGACCTGCTGGAGCGCCAGGGGGCGTGGGCGGCCCGCACCACCGTCGAGGTCGGCGACGATATCGCCGAGCGAGTAGCCGGCTGACCCGCGGGGGGCCCGTTGGCCCGCGGCGGGTCCGGCATCCGGCTACTTTTGATACCACGGCGATGAGGAAGTGCTGACCATGATTGATTTCGATATCCGCCCCTCCGGCCGCCCGGTGCCCGACGCTGAGCGCGAGGCCATCCTGGCCTCGCCCGGGTTCGGCCAGGTCTTCACCGACCACATGATCACGCTGCGCTGGTCCGCCGAACGCGGCTGGCACGACGGCCGCCTGGAGCCGTACGGGCCGTTCACCTTCGATCCGGCCACCATGGTGTTCCACTACGCCCAGGAATTCTTCGAGGGCCTGAAGGCGTACCGCCAGGACAACGGGTCGGTCACCTTGTTCAGGCCGGAGGCCAACGCGGCCAGGTTCAACCGCTCGGCGCAGCGGATGGCCATGCCCGAACTGCCCGGGGAGACCTTCGTCCGGGCCCTGGAACTGCTGGTCACCCAGGACCGTGACTGGGTGCCGCCGGGCGAGGGGAACAGCCTGTACCTGCGGCCGTTCCTGATCGCGACCCAGCGCGGCCTCGGCGTCAACCACCCGTCGAGCCAGTACCTGTTCTGCGTCATCGCCTCGCCGGCCGCCTCGTACTTCGGCGGCGGGGTCAAGCCCGTCACGGTCTGGCTGTCGGAGGACTACACCCGGGCGGCACCGGGCGGCACCGGCGCGATCAAGTGCGGCGGCAACTACGCGGCTTCGTTCGTGGCCCAGCGGCAGGCCGTGGAGCACGGCTGTGACCAGGTGGTCTGGCTGGACGCCGCGGAGCACCGGTGGGTCGAGGAAATGGGCGGCATGAACCTGTTCTTCGTCCGCGGCTCGGCCGGCGACGGTGCGCCATGGATCCTGACACCGCCGCTGACCGGCACCCTGCTGCCGGGGATCACCCGCGACTCGCTGCTCCGGCTGGCGCCGGAACTCGGCATCAAGGCGGTCGAGGAACGGATCACCATCGACCAGTGGCAGGCCGAGTGCGCGGCCGGCGAGCTGACCGAGGTGTTCGCCTGCGGGACCGCGGCCGTGATCACCCCGGTGGGCCGGGTCAAGGGCACCTCCGCCGAGTGGACGGTCGCGGACGGCCAGCCCGGCCCGGTGACCATGCGCCTGCGCGAAGAGCTGATCGGCATCCAGTACGGGCTCAGTCCTGACCCGTTCGGCTGGGTCCACAAGGTCACCTAAAGGCCGTAGCACCGCGTCCGATCCTTCGTGCGGGGTGCACAAGGTCTGCTGATACGTCGCTGACCCGCGGCGCCGCACCGGAACGATGTAGCGCTGTGACGGTTATAACCGTCACGCTGCCACAACGTTCCGGCCGAACCCGCCGCCGCGTCTCGGATAGCGAGATAAATGCGCCAGATACCGACCGGATGTGGCAGACTAACCGCGTGACGTCCGGCCGGATCATTATCGGCAGGCGCGTCGGCACCTAGGGCCACCGGCCCTGGGCGCGGTCAGGCCCCGGCCCGCAAGAGGAGAACCCGAGGCCCGCCCGCCGCCGACGCGCAGACC
>JASHYW010000302.1 GCA_030042885.1 Streptosporangiaceae bacterium
ATGATGTACGCGTTCTCGGAGAACTTCGTCCTGCCGCTGTCGCACGACGAGGTGGTGCACGGGAAGAGCTCGCTGGTGAACAAGATGCCCGGGGACGAATGGCGCAAGTTCGCCGGGCTGCGCGCGCTGCTGGCCTACATGTGGGCGCACCCGGGCAAGCAGCTGCTGTTCATGGGGGGCGAGTTCGGCCAGCGCGACGAGTGGTCGGACGAGAAGGGGCTCGAATGGTGGGTGCTGGACTACCCCGTCCACCAGGGCGTGCAGCGGCTGTCCCGGGACCTGAACGCCATCTACCGGCGGACCCCAGCGCTGTGGGAACAGGACTCCTCGCCGACCGGGTTCAGCTGGATCGACGCCAACGACGCCCTGGGCAACACGCTGTCCTTCCTCCGGTTCCCCGCGGCCTCCGACGGCCGGCCAGACGGGTCCGGGGTCCTCGCGTGCATCGCCAACTTCTCCGCGGTACCGCACGTGCAGTACCGGGTCGGCCTGCCCCGGTCGGGCCGCTGGCGTGAGATCCTGAACACCGACGCGACGGTGTACGGCGGTACCGGCACCGGCAACTACGGCGGCGTCGAGGCCGCGGCCGAGCCCTGGCACGGCCGGCCGGCCTCGGCCCGGATCACCCTCCCCCCGATGGGCGTGATCTGGCTTACCCCTGAGTCTTAGCTTCGCGGCGCCGAGCAGGTCACTCCGCTTGAGCGGGCCGCGGGACCCGCCTGGTTTTTCCGGGCTGGCCGGCGGCGGGATCAGGTCAGGCGCGATCCTGCCTGGTCCAGGAAGCGGGTGGCCTGGTCCAGGTCGTCATGGCAGCGTCGCAGCCAGGCGTCGCCCCAGAAGAAGTTGCAGCTGGTCTCGGCCCGCAGGACCCGCCAGTGGGCTTCCTCGAGCAGCCGGTACACGCCGGGGTCGCGGACTGCGATGCCGACGGCGTTGCGGCGGGCGGCGTAGATGGCCTGGCTGATCTCGTCCAGCCGGGTCAGGGCCTGCTGCTGGGCCGGCGAGCCGACCCACTGGGTGAAGCCGGCGCCGTCATGCCAGCCGGTGTTCCACGCCCCCGGGCGCACGGTGACCTCTCCGTGGACGCCGTGCCGGTCGAGATAGTCCTCGATGAAGCAGGGACGGATGCCGCCGCTTTGGTTGTCCCGGGCCCGGTGCAGCAGGTCCTGGTAGAAGGCGTGCCAGAAGTTGGCTTCCGGTGAGGTGTTGCGGAACCAGCCGCCGTTGTCCCCGTCGGTGCAGGTGGTCACGAGCGGCGGGAAGCCGCAGTGCCTGGTCCGCTGGGCCACCTCGTGGATGAACCAGCCGACGTCCATCCCTGCCTCCTGGGCGTTGGACAGCTCCCTGTCCCGGACCACCACGGTGATTTCCTCGCCGCCGAACCGGGCGACGTGCGGGCGGTAGCGCAGCTCGTCCCAATCCATGGGCGTGACCGCGTCAACGTAGTTACTGTCGACGAGCACGTAGCGGTAGCCGTAGCGCCTGAGGGCGGGAATGAGCTCCATGCAAAAGCCCATCTCCGGGGGCCAGAACCCGGGAAAGCTGGTCCGCGCGAACAGGTGCCGGCCGATCCCCTGCCAGCGCTCGAGCTGCTCGTCCCAGTCGCCGCGGGGGATCAGGGGCAGGACGGGATGGTAGTAGCCGGTGCCCAGGATGCGGATGATCGTGGTGTTCTGCAGGTACCACAGCAGCGACCCGCAGTCGACGATGCCGTAGGCGCGGTGCTGGAAGCCGGGGCTGGCCAAGGTCTCCAGCAAGGTGCCCGACAGCGACAGGTGCACCCGGCCGGCATCTTCGTAGGCCCACAGCGACCGGGGGATCCGGTCTACCGCCCACAAGATCTCCCTGGCCTCCCACTCGCGCTGGCCGAGCAGGTCCTCAAGGTTGCCGGCCGGCTGGTGCAAGTTGAGGACCAGCGCGAAGGCCACCTCAGCCATCGGAGGCTCCCTGGGTGTTACAGGTCGTGGGTGATGATGTCGATGGCGCGCCGGGCCAGTTCGGCGCCGTAGTCGGCCCAGATGCCCCCGGCTCCCCAGTAGCGGTAGTCGCTTTCCTCGGCGGCGAGCAGGTGGAACACGGCGTTGCGGTAGCGGGGGTCGCCGGTGGGGACGGCCTTGGCCAGGACCCGCTCGTGGAACAGCGAGCTGGCCTTGTCCATCGGGGCGAGCACCTGCTCGTAGCCGCGGACCCAGGAGATGTTGCTGGTCCAGCTGCCGCCTTCCATGTGGAAGCGCCCGTCCTCGCCGTGCAGTTGCCCGATCACCTGGGCCAGCCGGTCCGGCCCGTCGCCGGGGGCCATCTGGTCCCAGATCCTGGACTGGAACAGCGGCTGGATCACGGGCAGATCGCCGGGGCCGATGCCGGCCGAGCGGAGCCGTTCGAGGTACTCGGTGACGTTCATGGCCGGGGTCGGGGTGCCTGAGCACTCCCGGGTCACCTCGAAATACTTGGGCGGAAACTCGTTCATCATCACCCCGCCGTTTTCCCCGTCGGCGATCTGGGTGACCAGCGGCGGCACCGGGGTGCCGCCCAGCTCCCAGCGGGACAGGCCCTTGGCCTCGTAGTACGGCTGCATCTGGCCGACCAGCTTGGTGTCGCTGCCCTGGGTCTTGACCACCGCGGTGATGCTGGCCACCTCGCCGCTGGAGCTGGCACAGACCAGGCGGCGCGGCAGGTGCCGCCGCTGCAGCCCGCCCCCGCCGGGTTCCTCGACCGTGTGTTCTTGGACCAGCACCCACTGGTACCCGCAGTCGGTCAGGGTCTTCACGAACTCGTAGGCGACGTCAGGGTGGTTGGGCAGGGCCATCTCCGCCGGGGAAAAACCGCGGACCCGGCCCAAGGCCTCCAGGCCGAAAAGAGCGGCGAAATAGTGCTGCCAGGCCCGCACGTGCAGCCGGTAGTCCTGGACCGGGGTGGACGGCGCCACGGCATGCCCCCACGGACAGCCCAGCCATTCCACCGCCTGCCGGTTGCGCGCGTCCGTGGTGATGCCAGCCAGGGCGTCGAGCACGTCACGCGCGCCCATCCGCCACAGGCCGTACAGCAACACACCGGAATAGTCGAGCATGACCCGCGGCGCGACCCCCTCATCGAGCAGCTGGGGGACGAACTCGCCCATCCGCTTGTAGCACCACAAGAACACCGGGGCGTTGTGGTTATCCCCGATGCCGGGGTTGTCCAGCATCCACTGCAAGTTGCTGATGATCGGCGCCGTGCGCAGATCAGGCCCGCCGACCGGGACGAGCGGCTGGTGCATGTGCAGGGCGACAGCGAAGGCACTGGTCACGTCGCCGAACCCGGCGGCTCCGGGCGGCAGGAAGACCGGATCAGCGCCCCGGGCCCGGATCGCCTCCTCGATGCGCTGCTCGGAGCCGCAGATGTTGGGAAGGCCGTCGATTTCCTCAGGCAGCTCGCCCATGGCTCCGGCTCCCTTACCTGACATGGCGGGTCCTACTTGTGGCGGATATGGTCATAGATGTTCACGTAATCCTGGCCCGGGCCTGCCCAGGAGTGATCCTGCCGCATCCCGTTCAGCATAAGCTGCCGGAAATCTCCCGGGTACGAGTACCACAGCCCGATGGCCCGCGCCATCGCGGACTCCAGCGCCGGGTTGTCGACCTGATGGAACACGTAGCCGTTCCGGTCGCCGGGGTCACGTGCGGAGTGGTCGCGGTCGAAAACCGTGTCCACCAGGCCGCCGATGGCCCGCACGACGGGGACGGTGCCGTACTTCAGGGCCGTCATCTGGGCAAGCCCGCACGGCTCGAACAGGCTGGGCATGACCAGAATGTCGGCGCCGGCGTAGATCAGGTGGGCCAGGCCTTCGTCGAACCCGATTTCCAGGCGACAGTCGGGGTTATCGTTCAGGTGGTGCTTCAGGTGCCAGAAGTGATCACTGACGGCCGGGTCGGGACAAGCACCCAGCAAGACGAACTGCGCGCCCTCGGCCAGGGCGTAGAAAATGGCGTGCTCGATGAGATGCGAGCCTTTCTGGTGGTCGATCCGGCCCAGGTAAGCGATGAGCGGCTTGTACTCCTTCCGCAGTAGCAGCCGGTCCCGCAGGGCATCCTTGTTCGCATATTTCCGTTCGACCGTGCCGGCCGTGTAGTTCGACGGGATCAGGATGTCGATCTCCGGGTTCCAGACGTCGTAGTCGATGCCGTTCAGAACGCCGCCGAACTTGCCCCGGTGGATATACAGCGTGGGCCCCAGTCCCATCCCCTGATCGGAGTAGGTTACCTCCCAGGCATGCTGCGGTGAGACCGTGGTGATGAAGTTCGAGTAGACGATGCCGCCCTTCATCAAGTTGAGCGCGCCGTGGTTGAAGTTATCGCGCAGCCGGCCCTCATGGAAGAAGTGCTCCGGGCGGGTCAGGCCCGTCGCCCACAAGACGTACTCACCGCAGATGCCCTGATGCGCGAAATTGTGGATGGTATAGCACACACGCTGATCGCCCATGCCGATGTGCTGGTAGATCTCATACAGCAGCACCGGCACCAGCGCCGTCTGCCAGTCGTGACAGTGGATCACCTCGGGCCGCTTGCCGGCCTTCCACATGAACTCCAGGGCCGCCTTGGACAAGAACGCGAACCTGGACACATCATCCGGCGAGCCGTACAAGTGGCCCCGGTTAAAGAACTGGTCCGGGCAGTGCGGGTCGATGAAGAAGCACTTGCGGCCGTGAACCCACCCGAACCACACCGTGCAGTGCACGGACCCGCTGTACCACGGCACCCACAGGTCCTGATAGGCGACCGTGAGCCCGAAGACCTGGCCGTGGTCCATGCAGTCATATTTGGGCAGGATGATCTCGACGGCGTGGCCCCGAAGCTCCAGCTCCCGGCTCAGCCCGAAGACGACCTGCCCCAGCCCGCCCGCCTGCGCCACCGGCGCACACTCCGACGCAACCATCACCACGAACACGGCTGTCCCCCGGAAGAACCGCACAGGCCAGCCGCGTCGTGCGGGGACTCCATCCGGCCGCGGCACCGCCCCCGGCGCCGTCGCGCCCTGGCCGGCGCTATTTCGCCGTCCTCCCGGCTCGCTTCGCCGTCGATGTTGCCTTCGTGGCGGTCTGCGCCGAGGCCACCTTCTTCGCCGGTGTCCCGGCCCGCCCCGCCGCGGGCTTTGCCTTCTCGGCGGTCTCCGCGGACGTCGCCTTCTTGGCCGGCGTCCTTTTCGCGGCCGGCGGGACCGCCTCGGCCAGCGCGGTCAGGTCTACCACCGAGTCATCCCCGCCGAAGTCGTTGCGGACGTAGGCGTCGGCGGCCCAGTCGTTGTCCCACCGCCGGCCATCGAGCAGGTACCGGAACCGGTAGGCCCGCCCCGCGTCCAGGTCGACCGTCACGCTGAACCCGCCCTCGGCGTCGCGCTGCATGACGCCGACGCCGGCCGACCAGCCGTTCCACTCCCCGCACACCGCCGCAGTCCGGGCGCCCACCTGGGGATCAACGGTGAACGTGACCCTGGCCTTGCCCTTTGCACCCCTGGACTTGATCACTTCCGCCTCCGTCGTGCCCAGCTCGCACCCGCAAAGCCTGCTATCCAGTCCGGCCCGGCAACGGCGTGGCGGGCCCAGCGGG
>JASHYW010000009.1 GCA_030042885.1 Streptosporangiaceae bacterium
ATGCAGTGCCGCTCCAGCGCAGGCGATCATCACGCAGCCGATCGCGACCCATTCGACCAGGCTCAGCCGCTGGCCGAGCATGGCCACCCCGATCAGCGCCGCCACCGCGGGCTCCAGGCTCATCCACACGCCGAACAGCCGCGTCGGCATCCGCCGCAGCGACTCGAGCTCGAGCCGGTAGGGGATGACCGAGGACAGGATCCCGATCGCCGCGCCGGTCGCGAGTATGGCGGGCCGGAACATCGCGCCGCCCCCGGCGAGCACTGCGGGAGGCGTGACCAGGACGGCCGCCACGACCATGGCGATGGCCAGGCCGGCCGAGCCGGGAAACCGGCGCCCGGTCGCCTTGCTCAGCACGATGTACGCGGCCCAGCAGGTCGCGGCCAGGACCGCGAACAGCACCCCGGTCACGTTCAGGTGCCCGTGCCCGCCCTGAGTCAGCAGTATGACCCCGGTGGCCGCCAGCACGACCCAGCCGATGTCGCGCAGGTGCCGTGATCCGGCCACCGCCACGGCCAGCGGGCCGAGGAATTCGATCGTGACCGCGATCCCGAGCGGGATGCGAGCGAACGACTGGTAGATGGAGAAATTCATAACCCCGAGAGAGATACCGAACAATCCGGCGATGGCCGCATCCGCCAAGGCTCGTCTTTGCCTCAGGTCACGAACCGAGTGGGTGAACCCGCGTCCGGACAGCGCCACCATGGCTACGGCCGACGTCCACAGCCGCAGCCCGGTCACGGCCGCCGGCGGGATCTGCCCGAACAGCTTGTCAGCCAGGCCCGCCCCGAACTGCACGGAAACGATCCCGGTGAGGATCATGACGGCCGGCAGTGCGATCTCGGAGCGGATCATCCGAGACTGGACCGGCCGATCCTGGCTGGGTCCGCTGTCCGTCCGGACGGTATCCCTCAGTCCCACCTGAACGTCCGCGCGGCGAGAGCGATCGCCACCCCGGCCCACACCGCCAGCGTGACCGCGTTCCCGGCCGGGAACACCACCCCGTACTGCAGCACGCTGCGCAGGCCGGTGGACAGCGCACCGGTCGGCAGCAGCTGGAGGAGGGGCCGTGCCGCCGCGGGGAACTTGCTCAGGGAGAACACCACGCCGCCCAGGCCGAGCAGGAGGATGTAGATGAGGTTGGCCGCGGCGAGGGTGGCCTCGGCGCGCAGGATGCCCGCCATCAGCAGGGCGAGCCCGCTGAACGCGGCGGTGCCGAGCACGATGAGCAGCGGGGCGATCACGATCGCGGCCGGGCTGGCGTTCGGCCTCCAGCCGATGGCGGAGGCGATGGCGATGATCAGCACGCCCTGCAGCAGTTCCACCCCGATCACGGTGGCGGTCTTGGCCGCGATCAGGCCGCCGCGCGACAGGGGCGTGGCGCCCAGCCGCTTCAGCACGCCGTAGCGCCGCTCGAACCCGGTGGCGATCGCCTGGCTGGTGAACGCGGTCGACATCACCGCCAGCGCGATGATTCCGGGAGTAAGGAAGTTGACCCTGCTCAGCCCGGCCCCGAAGTTCACCAGCGGCTCGAGGCTGAACGCCACGAGCAGCAGCAACGGGATGACCAGGATGAGCAGGAGCTGCTCGCCGTTGCGCAGCAGCGTACGGGTCTCCAGCGCGGCCTGCGCGGTGATCATCCTGCGCATCGGCGACGCCCCCGGGGCTGGCGAATAGACCGCCGCGGGCGAGGTCGGCATCACGTGCGGAGTTCCTTCCCGGTGAGCTCGAGGAACACGTCCTCCAGCGTACGGCTCTCGACGCGAAGGCTGTTGGCGAGCACTCCTCGCTCGGCGCACCACGCGGTCACGGCGGCCAGCAGCAACGGGTCCACCGTGCCGTGCACCTCGATCACGTAATGACCGGCTGGTGATTCCTTCACCGCGCTGGCCGCGGGCAGCACGGTGAGCAGGCTGTCGACGTCCAGCCCCGGCTCCGCCCGGAACCTGAGCTGGCCGACGGTGCCGGTGAGCTGCGCTGGCGTGCCCGCGGTCACCAGCTGGCCGTGATCGATGATGGCCACGTAGTCGCACAGCCGTTCGGCTTCCTCCATGAAGTGCGTGGTGAGGATGACGCTCACGTCGGCTTGGCGCAGTTGCGCGATCAGATCCCAGGTGGCGTGGCGTGCCTGCGGGTCCATGCCGGCCGTGGGCTCGTCGAGGAAGATCAGCTCGGGACGGCCGATGATGGCCGCGGCCAGGGACAGCCGCTGCTGCTGGCCACCTGACAGCCGCTTGTAGGGGGTGCGCGCGACCGCGGTGAGCCCAACCAGGTCGAGCAGCGTTTCCGGGCCGATCGGGCTGACGTGGAAGCTGCTCAGCAGCTTCAGGTAATCCGCGGCGGGTACGGACGGGGGAATGCCGCCGGACTGGAGCATGACGCCGACCCGCGGCCGTAGCGCGCGGCTATCACGCACCGGGTCCAGACCGAGGACGCGCACGGTGCCCTGGTCGGCACGCCGGTAGCCCTCGCAGATCTCGATGGTGGTGGTCTTACCCGCGCCGTTGGGCCCGAGGATGCCCGTCACCGCGCCCCGGGCGGCCCTCAATGACAGGCCGTCGACGGCTGCGAGCTGACCGTACCGCTTGACGAGCCCGCCGATCTCGACGGCAGGCACCGCCGGGTTGGTCAGGGCCTGTGGGATCGTGCTCACGCACGTGAGTCTACGGGGATCACCATCCGCCCTGTGCGACGCCGGTCACCCTGGCTCCCGCCCCGTGCTCGAGCACCGTCCAGGAGACCAGCTCGTGCGGTGGCGGGTGGCCCGCCGCGCGGCTGTGCGATGCTGATCCCGAGCACGGACTGCGGAGGAAATCATGGCGTATAAAGACATGTTCACGGTCCTCGTCGTGGACTCCCGGATCAGGCGCTCGCGCTCCCTCAACGACGCGTTCGAGCGTATTCTCGGGAACCTTCGCGACGTCCACCATCTGCGCACCGACCTCATCGGCACCACCGAGGACGCCATCGTCCGCCTGCGCAACGACGCCTCGGTCGCATGCGTGCTTCTGGAGTGGGGCCGCAAGGGCGCCGGCATCGACGGGAAGCGTGTCGTGGAGACGCTCGAGGACATCGGCCTCAAGGCCCCGGTGTTCCTGGTGGTCGCGCACGACCAGCTCGGGCGCAATGAGCAGGGGCTGCTCGTCGATATCGTGCGCGGTCTGATCTACCCCGAGGAGGACACGCCAGACTTCGTGGCCAAGTACATCAACCGGCATTTCGAGGAGTACATCGAGCAGCTCAAGCCGCCGTTCTTCGGGCGGGTCATCGATTTTAACGAGTCGAGCAACGAGGTGTGGACGTGCCCGGGGCACAACGGCGGCACGTTCTACCGCAAGAGCCCGGTCGGGCATGTCTTCTACGAGTACCTGGGCGAGGCGGTGTTCCGCACCGACCTGGACAACTCGGTGGTCGAGCTAGGCGACCTGCTGGTGCACGAGGGTCCCGCGCGCAAGGCCGAGGTGGCCGCCGCGGAGATCTTCGGCGCCGACCGGACGTACTTCGGGCTCAACGGCACGTCCACCTCCAACAAGGTCGTCGCCAGCGCCCTGGTCTCCCGGGGCGACCTGGTGCTGTTCGACCGTAACAACCACAAGTCAAACCACCAGGGCGCCCTGGTACTTGGCGGTGGCATTCCCATTTACCTGCCGACCGACCGCAACCCGCAGGGCATGGTCGGTCCCATCCACGCTGATGCGCTGGATGAGGAGCGCATCCGGGCGGCTATCCGGGCCAACCCGCTGGTCACCGACCCGGACCGCTGGCAGGCCCAGCGACCCTTCCGCCTGGCCATCATCGAGCAGTGCACCTACGACGGCACCATCTACAGCACCGAGATGATCCTTGAGCGCATCGGTCACCTGTGCGACTACATCCTGTTCGACGAGGCGTGGGGCGGCTTCATGAAGTTCCACCCCCTGTTCTCCGGCCACTACGCCATGGGCCTGGACGACCTCGGACCGGACGATCCCGGAATCATCGCCACCCAGTCCACGCACAAGCAGCTCGCCGGTTTCTCGCAGGCTTCGCAGATCCACGTGAAGAGCCAGCACATCGACGGCCAGCACCGTCATGTGACCGACCGCCGCTTCAATGAGGCCTACCTGTTGCACGCCTCAACTTCGCCGTTCTACCCGCTGTTCTCATCGCTGGACGTGGGGGCCCAGATGATGAAGGGACGTAACGGCTTCCACCTGTGGAACGATGCCATCCGGTTGGCGGTGCAGATACGCAAGGCCATCCGCAACCTGCGGCACAGGTACGAGTCGGAGGCGGGTAGCACCGGTGTATCCCCGTGGTTCTTCGATCCGTTCGTCCCTGACGTGGTCACGGTGACCGCCTCCCCGTACACCGAGGACCTGCACGACGTGCCCTGGGAGAAGGTGCCCACCCCCGTTTTGCTGGCCGAGCAGCAGTGCTGGCTGCTGCGGCCCGGAGCGCGCTGGCACGGATTCACGCACGTGACCGACGGCTACGTGATGACCGACCCCAACAAGCTCACGCTGGTCACGCCCGGCTTCGACCCCAAGACTGGCGAGTACCTCAACTGGGGCGTTCCGGCACCGATCGTTGCCCAGTTCCTGCGCGAGCGGGGTATCGTCCCGGAGAAGAACGACCTCAACACCATCCTTTTCCTCGTCACGCCCGGCATCGAGGTCAGCAAGGCCGGCACACTCGTTGCCGCACTCGCGGACTTCAAGCGGTACTTCGACGGCAACACGCCGCTCCGGACGGTGATGCCCGCCTTCGTCGCGGCCAGGCCGCGGGTCTACGGCAACGAGCGACTGCGCGACCTGTGCCAGCGCATGCATGACTTCTACCGGAAGGGACAGACGTCACAGCTGCAGCGCCTGCAGTTCCGGGCCGAGCATTTCCCGGAGATAGCGATGTCACCGCACGAAGCCACCAGGCGATTCACCGCCAACCAGATCGACTATGTGCCCATCGACAGGGTGGGCGGCCGGGTGGCGGCGACGATGGCGCTGGTGTACCCGCCGGGCATCGGCATCGTGGTGCCCGGCGAGCGCTGGGACGAACGCGCCGCGCCCATGATCGCCTACCTCAAGCTGTTCGAGGACAGCTACGCCCACTTCCCCGGGTTCGCGAACGAGATCCAGGGCGTATACCCAGAAGAAGGCGAAGACGGCCGTGTGCGCCTGTTCACCTATGTCATCAAGGAGTAAAGGCACGAGCGGGGTGAACCACCGCACGTGATCGGCGCCATCGGGCACGCGCTGTCGATCACCGGGTCGATGACGTGGGCCATCACCTGGGCGCTGATCCTCGGGTTCACCTTGTCAGCGATGGTGCAGGCGGTGGTCCGCAAATCTACGGTGGTCAGACTCCTCGGCGATGACCGGCCCCGGACGCTGGCGCGAGCGGCCGGCTTCGGCGCCGCGTCGTCATCGTGCTCGTACGCCGCGGTAGCGCTGGCCCGGTCGCTGTTCCGTAAGGGCGCCGACTTCACTGCGGCCATGGCGTTCGAGATCGCTTCGACGAACCTGGTGATCGAACTCGGCATGATCCTGGCGCTGCTCATGGGCTGGCAGTTCACGCTGGCCGAATTCACCGGCGGGCCGGTGATGATCGTGCTGGTCGCCGTGCTGTTCAGGCTGCTGCTGCGGGAACGGCTGCTACGCGAGGCGCGGGTGCAGGCCGGCCGCGGGATAGCCGGCTCGATGGAGGGCCACGCCGCGATGGACATGTCCATCCAGCGATCCGGGTCGTTCACCAGCCGCCTGTTCTCCAGCAGCGGCTATACCTCCGTCGCCCACGTGTTCGTGATGGAATGGGCCGCGATCATCCGCGACCTGGCCATCGGGCTGCTCGCCGCCGGAGCCATCGCCGCCTGGGTACCCGACACCTTCTGGCAAGCCTTCTTCATCACCGGACACCCGCTCGCCGCGAAGTTGTGGGGACCGCTTATCGGCCCCGTCGTCGCGATCATCTCGTTCGTATGCTCCATCGGGAACGTGCCGCTGGCGGTCGTCCTGTGGAAGGGAGGCATCAGCTTCGGCGGGGTCGTCGCCTTCATCTTCGCCGACCTGATCATCGCCCCGATCCTCAACATCTACCGGAAGTACTACGGGGGCCGGATGGCCCTGTTCCTGCTCGGCACGTTCTACGTCGCGATGGCCGGGGCCGGTTACGTGGTCGAGCTGGTCTTCAGCGGCCTCGGCCTGATCCCGAGCCCGGCCAGCGCCAGGATCCCCGACCAGGGTGTGTCGTGGGACTACACCACCTGGCTGAACATCGTCTTCCTCCTCCTCGCGGCCGCGCTGATCGTTCGGTTCGTCCGCACCGGCGGGATCGCTATGCTGCGCATGATGGGCGGCGCGCCCGATAGCCACGATCACTAGGAGGACGGCCGGATGGACCAGGACCGGGCCCGCTCCCTGCTCATCGCCGAACGCGACGAGGTGCAGAGCCTGCTCAAGGACGCCGAGGCCACAGCCCGCCAAGCCCGCGTGGCGGAGGTGGAGAGCGAAGCGGAAGACAGCGCCGATGCCGCGCTCGCGCTCGCCGAAGAAGGCCAGGATGACGCCGTGGCGGAAAGCCTGCGCAACCGGCTGGAGGCCATCGAGCGTGCGCTGCGCCGGCTGGACGACGGCACGTACGGCCGCTCCATCCGCAGCGGCAAGCCGATCCCCGACGAGCGCCTGGAAGCCGACCCCGCAGCCGAGCTCACCGTGGAGGAGGCCCGGGCAGCCGAGCGCGGCTGAGCTCAGGATCCCCGCGGTTCCCGGCCCTGACCGTCAGAGGGGTGCTGGGCTTCAG
>JASHYW010000303.1 GCA_030042885.1 Streptosporangiaceae bacterium
GGCGGCGCGGATCCGGTCCCGTGCCTCCCGCAGCGCGGTATCGGGCAGGCCGACCAGGATCATCCCGACCAGGCCGTTCGCGATGTCCACCTCGACCTCGACCACGTGGCCCGTCACTCCCACCAAGGCGACGGAGGACGTGCGGGCCAGCGGCACGGCTAGCCCACTCCCCGCAGGTGCTCGATGGTGAATCCGCCGGTGCCGTCGTAGACCAGGCCGACCACGTCCAGCCGGACCTGATCGAAGCGCACGCCGTGGACATTCAGCCACTGCACCGCCAGCCTGCGCAGCCGGGCGCGCTTGGCCCGGCTGACGGCCTCCAGCGGGCTGCCGTAGCACACCGAGGTCCTGGACTTCACCTCGCACACCACCAGCACCTGACGCTCCACTGCCACGATGTCGATCTCGCCGTCCGCGCTCCGCCAGTTACGGTCCAGGATCCGCAAGCCGCACGAGGCCAGGTAGTCGGCCGCCGCCTGCTCACCGGCCTTGCCCAGCAGGTCCTTCGCCCGCATCGCCATCACCTCCAGCTCCGAGGATCGCCCCAGCTGGCGATGGCCCGCAGGACGGCCTGCGCGGCTGTGGAAAACCCTCAGGACGACAGCGAGCCTGTGAAGATCCGAGCCGGAAATGCCGGTGCCCGGTGGTTCGATCCGAAGGGGGCCTGTGGCGCGGGCAGCCCCCGCGTGGCGCGACCTGACGTGGAGCGGGCCCAAGTACGACGCCGGGCGACACGGTCGGCTCGTCGGCCGGGCCTGGTCTCGAACGAGCGGACCCCGAGCGGGTTAAGCGCTCGCGCCCCGGCTGTACGGGGGACGGCCGGGGGGCTGCTCCGGGCGCGGCCCGGCCTTCACCGGCGGGACCTTGCGCTCCACGGGCCTCGTGCCGAGCTCGAACTCCTCGCCGTGGTGCGTCACCGGCAGCGGGTCGCCCTCCATCAGCTCGTACCTGGCCCGGCCCTCCTTGATCGTGACGCGCAGCTTCCGCCCCCGGTACCGCATCCGGAACGTCAGCGCCGAGATGCCGTCGGGCAGGCGGGGGCTGAAGGCCACCGGTCCCATTCCCGCGCGCATCCCGCCGAAGCCCGCCACCAGCGCCATCCAGGCCCCGGCCAGCGAGGCCATGTGGACGCCGTCGGAGGTGTTGTGCTCCACGTCCCTCAGGTCCATGAGCGCGGCCTCGGCCAGGTAGTCATGGGCGAGATCCAGCTGGCCGACCTCGGCGGCCATCACGGCCTGCGTGCACGCCGACAGAGAGGAGTCGCGCACGGTGAGCGGCTCGTAGTAGGCGAAGTTGGCGGCCTTCTGCTCGGGCGTGAACGCCTCGGACCGGAGGTACATGGCCAGCACCAGGTCGGCCTGCTTGACCACCTGCTTGCGGTACAGCTGGAAATACGGGTAGTGCAGCAGCAGCGGGTACCCCTCCTCGGGGGTGTTCAGGAAATCCCACCTGGCGTAGTCGGTGAACCCCTCGTGCTGCGGGTGCACGCCGAGCCGTT
The DNA here is from genome assembly GCA_030042885.1 of Streptosporangiaceae bacterium. The sequence continues at coordinate 1,499 of JASHYW010000303.1, forward strand.
CGTCGAACGGGATGTACATCGCGGCCGCCGCGTCGCGCCAGGAAGCGGCCTCTTCGGTGGTCACGCCGAGGGCCGCGGCCGCGTCGGGCATCCGCATCGCCGTCTCCGCGGCGCAGGCCAGATTCCGCTGCGCCATCAGGTTGGTGTAGACGTTGTTGTCCTTGACCGCGCTATACTCGTCCGGCCCGGTCACGCCCTCGATCCTGAAGTGGCCCACCGCGTCGTGCTGGCCGAGCGACCGCCACAGCCGTGCGCTCTCGACCAGCAGTTCGAGGCCGGCTTCGGCCTCGAACTTGGCGTCCTCGGTGGCGTCCAGGTAGCGGATCACCGCGTCGGCGATGTCGGCGTTGATGTGGAACGCAGCGGTCCCGGCAGGCCAGTAGCCGGAGCACTCCTGGCCGCGGATCGTCCGCCACGGGAACGCGGCCCCGGCCAGGCCGAGGTCGGCGGCATGCTGTCTGGCCCGGTCCAGCACCATGTGCCGCCAGCGCAGGGCGTCGGCCGCGGCGGACGGCTGGGTGTACATGAGCACCGGCAGCACGAACGTCTCGGTGTCCCAGAACGTGTGCCCGTCGTAGCCGCTGCCGGTCAGCCCCTTGGCCGCGATCGGCCGGTACTCCGCCCGCGCGCCCGCCTGCAGGATATGGAACAGGCCGAAGCGCACCGCCTGCTGGACCTCGGCATCGCCCTCGAGTTCGACGTCGGCGCCGTCCCAGAACTCGTCCAGGTACTCCCGCTGTTCGGTCAGCAGGCCGTCCCAGCCGGTCAGCTGGGCGGCGGCCAGCGCGCCGACGATCTGGTCGATCAGCGCGGGCCTGGACCGCTGGCTGGACCAGCCGTAGCCGATGAACTTCACGATGCGCAGCTGCTCGCCCGGGGCCACCTCGGTCGCGACCATGGAACGGCCCAGATCCGGGTGCGATTCGGTCCGGCACTGCATCTTGGCCGGGCCGGAGATGACGTGCGACATCCCGGCCGCCATCCGCAGCCCGCTGACTCGGGTCCTGTGCACCAGCACCACCCGGGGTGTCGCACCGTCGTACGTCTGGTGCTCCTCGCTGACCAGCGGAGATTCAAGGACGGCCGCCAGGCGGGGATCGTTGCCTCGCCTCGGCAGCTCCTCGTTGGTGACGAGCTCGGACTGGAGCACGAGCCGCAGCGTCTGGTCCACCGGCTCGACCGTGTAGCTGATCGCCGCGACCGCGCGCTGGGTCAGCGACACCATCCGCACCGAGGTCAGCCTGATCCTGGCATCGGCCGGGGAGGACCAGTCGACCCGCCGGGTCAGCGTGCCCGCCCGCAGGTCCAGGACGCGCTCGTGCGAGTTCAAGGAGCCGTACCTGATGTCGAACGGTTCGTCGTCAACCAACAGCCGGAATATCTTGCCGTTGGTTACGTTGATGACGGTCTGCCCGCTATCGGGAAACCCGTAGCCGGCCTCGGCGTAGGGCAGCGGCCGGACCTCGTACATGGAGTTGAGATAGGAGCCGGGCAGGCCGTTCGGGTCGCCCTCGTCGAGGTTCCCGCGCAGCCCGATGTGCCCGTTCGACAGCGCGAAGATCGACTCGCTCTGCCCGAGCAGGCTCAGGTCTAGTTCCTTCTCGACCAGCCGCCAGGGCTCGGTCCCGTACACAGCCTGCTTGATCATCGAGCGTCCTGCCCGTCGGAGTGAGACTGCCCGTCGGAGTTGAGAAGATCCGCCACGTCCTTGACCACGATGTCGGCGCCGTGCGCCCGCAGTTCGGCCGCCTGGCCGACCCGGTCGACGCCGACCACGAGGGCGAAGCCGCCTGCCTTCCCCGCGGCCACGCCCGCCTGCGCGTCCTCGAAGACCGCGGCGTGATCCGGCGTCACGTTCAGTTCCTGCGCCGCGGCCAGGTAGGTGTCC
>JASHYW010000304.1 GCA_030042885.1 Streptosporangiaceae bacterium
CCGCCATCGGGGTCCGGGTGAACACCATCTGCCCGGGCATCATCGATACCCCGATCTACGGGTTCAACGGCCACGCCGAGGAGCTCAAGGCCAGGCTGATCAGCCCGGTCGTGTTCCCCAAGCGCATGGGCAGGGCGGATGAATTCGGCCTGCTGGTGCGGAGCCTGATCGAGAACGACTACATGAACGCCGAGGTCATCCGCTTGGACGGCGGGATCAGGTTCCAGCCCAGATAAAAGGGGAACGGTAGGCTGATCCGGTACGAACGGCCCCGGGGCAACGCGATCGTTGGGCGGCACGCATGGGCGGAATGACCGGCTGCCTGGCGCTGGCAGACGGAGCAGGGCCCGACACCGAGTGGGTGGGCCGTGCCGCCATGCGCATCGCCCACCGCGGGCCCGACGACGAGGGGTTTTTCGCCGATCCCGATCTGGCCCTGGCGTTCAAGCGGCTGGCCGTTACCGACACGTCCCCGGCCGGCCGCCAGCCGATGCACTCGGCGAACGGCCGCTACGTGATGGTCTTCGACGGCGAGATCTACAACTATGTCGAGCTGGCCCAGCGTCTGCTGGCCCGCGGCGTCCAGCTGCGCAGCAGATCCAGCTCCGAGGTCCTGCTCGAGATGTTCGCCTGGCTGGGCAAGGACGTCGTCCGCCAGCTCAGGGGCATGTACGCGTTCGCGATCTGGGACCGGCGCACGCGGGAGCTGTTCTGCGCCCGCGACCCGTTCGGCATCAAGCCGTTCTACTACGCGCTGACCGCCGCAGAGCGCCGCCCACCGGGGTCCCAGGGGGTCACCGGGTCCAGGCCCGGGCCCCAGCTCAGGTTCGCCTCCGAGCGCAAGGCCCTGGCCGACTCCGGCGAGGTGACCGCGATCGACCCCGACGCGCTGCGCAGGTACCTGTCCTTCCAGTACGTGCCCGCGCCGGCCACGCTGGTGCCGCCCGCGCGGGCCCTGCCGCCCGGGCACGTGCTGATCGCCCACCCGGGCGGCAGGGTCGACGTGTTCAGGTACTGGCGTCCGGAGTTCCGGCCGGCCAGGTCCCCCTCATCGGCCTCGGTGGAGAAGATCCTGGCCGCGCTGCGCGACTCGGTGGCCGCGCACCTGCGCAGCGACGTGCCGGTCGGCGCGTTCCTGTCCGGCGGCGTGGACTCGGCCACCATCTGCGCGCTCGCCGCGGAATCGGTTCCCGGCCTGCCGGCCTTCACCGTCGGGTTCGAGCGCGAAGGGTACAGCGAGATCGATCTCGCGGCGGCCACGGCGACGGCGCTCGGCCTCACGTCCGTCGCCTGCATGATCACCCCGGAGGAGTTCCTCGCCTGCCTGCCCAGGATCATCTGGCACCTTGATGACCCGATGGCCGACGCGGCGGCGGTCCCGCTGTGGTTCGCGGCCCGCGAGGCCCGCAAGCACGTCCGGGTGGTGCTGTCCGGCGAGGGCGCGGACGAGCTGTTCGGGGGCTACGGCGTCTACCACCAGCCCGGCCTGGTCCGGGCGGGCAAGGCGCTGCCCGGGTGGGGCCGCGCGACGATCGGCCGGGTCGCCGCCGAGCTGCCGGCCGGGGCGAAGGGCAAGGGCTTCCTCAGCCGGACCTCGACCCCGCTGCGGCGGCGCTACATCGGCAACGCGTACGTGTTCGCAACCGACCAGGCCACGATGCTGGTCCGCGGGGGCCAGGGCAGCGAGTTCGACGTCACCGACCCGGTCTACCGGCAGGCCGCCGAGGCGGGCCTCGATGACGTCGCCACCATGCAGCTCATCGACGTCAACACCTGGCTGCCGGGCGACATCCTGGTCAAGGCGGACCGGATGGCCATGGCGCACGGCCTGGAGCTCCGCACGCCGTTCCTCGATCGCGAGGTGCTGACGGTGGCCGCGCGGCTGGCCCGGGTGGAGAAGACCGCGGCGGGCACGACCAAGTTCGCGCTCAGGGAAGCCATCGGCGACCTGCTGCCCCAGGCCGCCGCCGAACGCGCCAAGCCCGGCTTTCCTGTGCCGCTCGGGCACTGGCTCCGCGGCGGCATGTACGGCTTCGCCGAGCAGGTGGTCCGTACCGCGCAGACCGGCCAGTGGCTGAACCAGCGCGCGGCAGCCGACATCCTGCGCCGGTTCCGGGCCGGCGACCCCGCGGTGACCTGGCGGCAGGTGTGGCTGCTCGTGGTGTTCTCGCTGTGGCACCAGATCTACGTGGAACGCGTCTACGACCCGGTGGCGCTCGGCTGGGAATCCCCGGCCGTCGGGTGAGGCAGGACCAGCTAACCACGTCGCCCGGGACAACCACGTGGTCTGGTGCACGCCGCCCGGGACAACGACGGTGTTGCGCTGGAGCCCTTGATCCGCCCGGGTCCGGTACGGCGGGCCCTCAGGCGCCGGGCGACTCGGCCGGCGCGGCGCCCAGCCCGCTGGCCAGCACCTGCTCCCGGATCTTCCTGCGGCCGCGGTGCAGCCGCGACATGACCGTCCCGACCGGGGTGCCCATAATCTCGGCGATCTCGCGGTAGGGATACCCCTCGATATCCGCGAGGTACACCGCCGTCCGGAACTCGCCTGGCAGGTCGCGCAGGGCCCGCAGCAGGTCGGAGTCGGTGGTCCGGTCCAGCGCCTCCGCCTCGGCGGACGGCACCGGCGGCGCCAGCCGGTCGGCGGACATCTGCCATTCGGCCAGGTCCCCGCCGAGGGCCTGCTGGGGCTCGCGGCGCCGCTTGCGGTACACGTTGATGAAGGTCGTGGTCAGGATCCTGTTCAGCCAGGCCCGCAGGTTGGTACCCGGTGTGAACTGGCCGAAGGCCGCGTACGCCTTGGCCGACGTCTCCTGGACGAGGTCCTCGGCATCGGTGGGATTCCTGGTCATCCGGAGCGCCGCCGGGTACAGCTGGCCAAGCTGCGGGACGACGTCGCGCTCGAATCGCTCGCGGTCCTCGCTAGAGTGTTCGGCTCGGCTCATGATGTGCTCCGGTGGTAGTCATCTCACTGTATATAGACGCATTGGAGACCCGGAAACGTACCCCCTGTTACGGAAATCACGCCACTGGCCCCCGTGACCAGTGCGCCCCGATGTAAGCATTATGCACCTGAGCGTTCATGAGCAGGCTGAAGGGAGGCTGAGAGACAACTGGAAAACTGGTCCCGGTGCTCAGATCCAGCCGTGGCCCACCTGGTACCACATGTGGTCCAGCCACTGCTGATAGGGGATGACCTGGCCGGCCAGGATCGAATAGAAGTACCAGAACATGATCAGGACGCACAGGATGTAGGCGCCGACGATCCCCGCGCCGATCGAGCGGCGCCGCACGCTGGCCGCGGCCGGCCCGAGGATCAGTCCCAGGCACAGTGTGATCGACAAGATCAGGAACGGCTCGAATTCCAGCGCGTAGTAGTAGAACTTGGTCCGGGTCACCAGCGGCCACCAGGGCCCCCAGCCCACCAGGACGCCGAGCAGCACCGCGCCGGCCCGCCAGTCCCGGTGCAGTGCCCACCAGCCCAGGCAGAACACCAGGGCGAGCATGGACCCCCACCAGATGGCGGGGGTGCCGATCGCGAGCACCTCCTGTGACCATTCCGCGCCGGTGTAGCCCTTCGGGCAGTAGTGGGCAGGCCCGGCGACCGGGCCGGTGTAGCACTCGTAGAAGAAGGCGACCGGCCGGGTGATAAGCAGCCAGTCCCAGGGCTGCGACTGGTAGGGGTGCGGCGTGCGCAGGCCCAGGCCGAACTGGAGCGCCTGCAGGTGATACTCATACAGCGAGTACAGGGCCGAGATCACCGGGATGTTCACGCCGTGCTGCTGCGCGTAGTTCCTGTCGTAGCCGGTGCTGGTCAGCAGCCAGTTGCTCCAGGTGGCGATGTAGACCACCAGCGGGATCAGGATGTACGTGAGCGGCAGCCACACGGCGTCGCGGAGCGCGCCGCGGACGAAGAACCTCAGGCCCGCTGTCCGGCGGGCGCCGATGTCCCAGGCGATGCCGAGCCCCGCGAACCCGACGATGTACCAGGCCGCGACCCACTTGGTCCCCACGGCCAAGCCGAGCAGGATCCCGGCGGCCACCCGCCACCGGTGGATGCCGAGCCGCGGCCCGGTGTCACCGCCCTCGCGGCGGGCGACGGCCTCGGCCAGCCTGGCCCGGGACTCGTCCCGGTCGATGACCATGCAGCCGAACGCGGCCAGCACGAAGAACATCAGGAAGATGTCGAGGATCCCGGTCCGGGACAGCACGAACTCCAGGCCGTCCAGCGACATCAGCAGACCGGCCACGCAGCCGAGCAGCGTGGACCTGGTCATGCGGCGGGCGATCCGGCAGATCAGCAGGATGGCCAGCGACCCGAACACCGCGCTGGAGAACCGCCAGCCGAGCGAGTTCAGGCCGAACAGCCACTCGCCGACCGCGATGAGCAGCTTGCCCACCTCCGGCTGGACCACGTACTCGCCGCAGGCCGTGCCGCTGCAGGGCACGAACAGGCCTGTGGTGTGCCCGGCCTGGATCAGGTCGTTGGCGTTGGGGACGTAATTCCACTCCACGCCGTGCTGCAGGATGCTCCACGCGTCCTTGGCGTAGTAGGTCTCGTCGAAGATCAGCGCCCGCGGCACCCGCAGCCGGTTGAAGCGCAGGAAAGCCCCGAACGCGGTGACGAGCAGCGGGCCGAGCCACCCCCACGGCCGGTCGTCGGGCATCGGCGTGACCAGCCGGGCACGGAGCACCGCCAGCCGGCTGGCCTCGTCGGTGTCAGCCGTGGCGGCAAAGTCAGCCTCGGTACCCATCATCGGGCACATGCTACTGTGCCGCATGGCGGGACGCGATCGACTCCGCGGCGGCGTGCTGACGCTGGCCGCGGTCCCAATCGGCCGGGTGGAGGACGCGTCGGCCCGGCTGGCCGCCGAACTCGCCCGGGCGGGGATCATCGCGGCCGAGGACACCCGCCGGCTGCGCTGGCTGGCAGCGAAGCTGCACATCGAACTGCGGGCCCGCGTGGTCTCCTACTACGACGCGGTGGAGGCGCGCCGGGCCGCCAGGCTGCTCGAATACCTCAAGGCGGGCCAGGACGTCCTGCTGGTCACCGACGCGGGAACCCCGGGGATCAGCGATCCCGGCTACCGGCTCGTGGCCGCGGCGGCGGATGCGGGCATCAGGGTGACGGCCCTGCCCGGGCCCTCCGCGGTGACAGCGGCGCTGGCCGTCTCGGGGCTGCCCACCGACCGGTTCTGCTTCGAGGGATTTCCGCCGAGGCGGGCGGGCGAGCGCGGCAGGCGGTTCGCCGAGCTGGCCGCGGACGCCCGCACCCAGGTTTACTTCGAGTCGGGGCAGAGGCTGGCCGGGACGCTCAGGGAGCTCACGGACTCGCACGGCGAGGACCGGCGGGCCGTGGTGTGCCGGGAACTCACCAAGACCCACGAGGAAATCGTGCGCGGCACCCTGGCCGAACTCGCGGCCTGGGCCTCCTCAGGCGCCGTCCGCGGGGAGATCACGCTCGTCGTGGCCGGCGTCGGCCGCGCAAGCCGGCGACGGGCCCGCGCCGCGGACCGTGACCGGCTCGGCGGACCTGGGAACCTCGGCGGACCTGGGGACCTCGGCGGACCTGGGAACCTCGGCGGACCTGGGAACCTCGGCGGACCTGGCGACCTCAGCGGACCCGGGCGTCGCGGGGACCGCCGCGACCTCCCGCTGTCCGCCGATCCCGGCCCTTAGCTGCCGCAGCAGGTCGCCGCCCGCGGTGCCCCGGCT
>JASHYW010000305.1 GCA_030042885.1 Streptosporangiaceae bacterium
GGGGCGGAGCAGCGAGTAATGGCCATGGGTCAGCAGCAGCGCCTCCAGGCCCAGCCCGACGAGGACGCCGAGGGACACCAGGCTGGCGTAGGCGAACCGGATGATCCCGGGTACCTTGGTGCGGAGCAGCCGAGCGGTATGCACGATCACGCTGGGATCTGTCGAGATGGCCACGTGCCGCGGCCACGGCACCCGGGAGGCGTCGGCGGGGTTCTCGGCAACGGGTGGGTAGGACTTGTAGGGACGGCTGCCGACGGGCCCGACTGGCTGGGGGGTCACCGTCCACTCGCCTTGATTGATGCCGCGGACCTCCGCCGTGATCGCCACAGGACCGCTTCCCGGGACGATGCCCTCGACCGTCACGTCCTGCGAGAAGGCGTCGCCGGGCTGGGGTTTCCCGGTCACGCCCGCCCGTTGGCCGGAGAAGCGGATTGTGGCGCAGAACGGGTCCCCTGCCACGCCGGGGTCGAGCCAGTAGGTCACGGTGAGCAGTTCCTCGACGGCCTTGGCGGCCCATCCGGGCAGGTCGTCCGATGCTCCGGCGGGAGCCGTCCCGGGCTCCGTGTCCGCAGGCCGCGCCGCCGACTTCGGCGACGGGACCGTCACCCCCGGGAGCGCCGCAGCCGCCCGGCCCGGGGGGACCACGCCGACTCGCCCGCCGATCGGCGGCGTCAGGCGCGCGGGCTCGCCTGTTCCCGGGACGACCCCCGGCAGCGCGTTCGCGGCCGCGGGGCCGGGCCGCGAGTTCCCGGCCGGCCTCAGGCCGGGCGGGATGGTGCGGCCCGAAGCGCCGCCGGACGGCGGGTTGCTGGCCCGCGGACCGGGTACGTCGGGCGGCACCTGGCCCGAGGGCGGGGCGGCCGACGCGGGCGGAACCCCGTCGCGCCGAGGCGCCGGCTGAGCCTTCCTGGCCGCGGTCGTCCCGCGACGGCGGCTCTTGGAGTTCTTCTTCCTAGGCGGCATCGTCGTCCTTCTCGGCTGGCATCACATCGTTGCCGCCTCGGCCGGCTACCCGCTGGACACGCCGTTGCGCGCTGTTGATGTCCCGGTGAAGACCGGGGATGCCTGGTTTGACTTCGATCCTATCCAGGCGGTGCGGACAGTGCCGTGCCCGGCATGCGCCTGGCCTGCCGCAGGCGGGAACCAGGGTACGTTCGGTAAAAAAGGGGTTTTAGATATCGGTGATGCGAAGTCCGGCGTGCGCCTTGTAGCGGCGGTTGATGGAGACCAGGTTGGCGGTGAGGGCCTCAACCTGGCCGCAGTTGCGCAGGCGGCCCGCATAGACCCCGCGCATGCCGGGAATCTGCGCGGCCAGGGCCTGCACGATGTCGGTGGCGTGCCGGTTCTCGCCCAGCACCAGCACGTCCAGGTCGATGGTGTCGATCTCCGGATCCAGCAGCAGCACCGCCGACACGTGGTGGAACGCTGCCACTACCCGGCTGTCCGGAAGCAGCGCCGCGGCCTGCTCGGCCGCGCTGCCCTCGGGGACGGGCAGCGGGTAGGCGCCGTGGTGGTCGAAGCCGAGCGGGTTCACGCAGTCGACCACGATCTTGCCGGCCAGTTCCGGCGCGAGCGCCGACAGCAGTTCGCCATGGCCCTCGTACGGCACCGCGGCGATCACCAGGCTCGCCTCCCTTGCCGCGTCGCGGTTGGCCATGCCCTGGACGTTGTGCCCGATCTGCAGGGCGGCGGCCCGGGCCCGCTCGGCGCTGCGGGAGCCGATGATCACCGGGTGCCCCGCGCAGGCGAACCTGAAGGCCAGACCGCGGCCCTGATCACCGGTGCCGCCGAGGATGCCGATGACCAGGCCGTCGACGGACGGGGCTTCGCGCTCAGTCATGGACCAGATCTTGCCAGCCAGGGGGCCAGGGGGGCCAGGGGGTGAAAGGGGGGACGGGTAGTCCCCCCTTTGCGGGGGGTCACCGGGGGGTCGTCCCCCGGGGGTAATACTGTCCGCGCGGATATGGCTGTGCGCAAGCAGTATCTGGGGGCACCATAGGTACGTGGACGTGAACCAGGTGGCTACTCTCCGTGCGCTGCTCGCCCCCACCGGCTGGCTCGACCGGACCCGTGCCTTCGCTCGAGGGCTGCGGAGCGCGACCCGGACGCCCGGAGGGCTGCTTGTGGTCGGCACGCCAGCCGAGGAACCCTGGCACCTCACCGCTCACCTGGACGAGGAGAGCCGCCTGTCCGGGATTCCCGAACTGATGCCGACGCTGGTGCGCTGGCAGGTCCCGGAGGGAGCGCCGCCGCACCTGCGGGTCGGCCTGGAGCGGCTGGAGGCGGCCCGGCGGGGAGAGACGGTCTTCGTCGTGACGCCGTCGACCGCGCCGGTTCCGCTGCTCGAGCGGGTCAGCGACGCGCGCAAGACGGGCGCCACGATCTTCGCGCTCGACCAGGGCGATCCGGAGCTTGAGGGCCTGGCCCACGAGGCGATGTCGGTCGCGCCCGGTCCTGGCGTGCCCGGGATGATGTCGTTCGGGGCCGCACAGCATCTGATCAGCGCGGCCTGCGGCGAGCTGGGCGGAGGCCGGAACGAGGCGGGCGAGGAGTTCGGCGTGGCCAGCCCGGCTCAAGGGGCCGGGCTGGAGGGGCGCGTCGGCCGGCCGGGCACGCCCGGGTACCAGCGTTACCGCCCCGGCGTCCGTGGGCTGCGGGATCGGGTGGCGCACCTGCTGGACGTGGTCAGCGGGCCGAACCCCTAGGCACCTGCGGGCATGACCCGCTCAGGTGTCCAGGCTCAGGACCATGGTGGGACGCTCGATGATGTGGTCGGGCCGCAGCGGGCGCACGGCGGTGCCGATGGCGAAGAACTCGGTGGTGTGCGAGCCCCAGGTGTGGCTGTGCTGCCGCAGCTGGACGCCCACGATGCCCTCGGCGTGCAGCGCCTCGGCCTCGGCCTGCATCCGGCTCATGGCCAGCTCGCGGGCGTCGTAGAGGGCCTGGGTGAACTGCTCGATCTCCACGTTCCGCCCGATGTTGCCCATCTTGGCGCCGAACTTCTGGTGCGCGATGTGGTAGACGCACGAGCCCATCACCATGCCGAGGGGCGCGTAGCCGGCCCGGATCAGGGTCCAGAAGTCCTGGCCGGACAGGTCCGAGGTGAACGGCTGGTTCTTGTTGTTGCGCCAGTTGTCCACTCCCCCGCCGCCGGCGCCGTCCTCGGCCTTGACCGCGGTGCCCACTGCGATGAACTCGGCGATGTCGGCGCCGAAC
>JASHYW010000306.1 GCA_030042885.1 Streptosporangiaceae bacterium
GGAACGAGCCGAACTCCCCGGTCACCGCGGCCAGGACCAGCAGCACGGCACCCCCGATGAGCAGCTGCATGGCGCTGGTCAGCGCCGGGCTGGCCGGCGTGCGCACCCGGCGGGCCATGATCGTGCCGAGCGCCCAGGCCGCCGCCGCGCACAAGATGATCACCACGCCAGACGCGGACACCCCGGCCTTGCCCCCGCCGAGGCCGGACAGCAGCCCGACGCCCGCCAGCCCGATGGCCAGCCCGGCCACCGGCGCGCGCCCCAGCCGGGCGTGGTTCAGCACCGCGTCCATGCCCAGCAGCCACAGCGGCACGGTGGCGATAAGCAGCGCGGTGAGCCCGGACGGCACGGTCGTCTCGCCCACGCACACCGCGCCGTTCGCGCCGAGCAGCAAGATGCCGACCACCGCGCAGCCCAGCCATTCCGCCCGGCCCGGCCAGGCCACCCGCGAGCCAAAGCGGCGCGGCGCTGCCTGGACAGCGTTTGTCCCCGCGGACCCACCCCCGGGGCGGCGAAGGAGCGACGAAGGAGGGCGGCGCCTCGAGGGCGCCGCGGAGGCGAGCGGGGAAAACACTGCGATGGGGAACATGATCAGGCCGGCGATCAGGTACCGCACCGCCGCCAGCACCAGCGGCGGGATCGTCTCGTCGCCCACCCGGATGGACAGGTAGGTGCTTCCCCACACCACCCACACGATGAGCAGGGACGCCCACGCGACCAGGCTGGCCCGCCGCGCCGGTTCGGTCTTTTCTTTATCCCGAAAGATCCGGCGTGCGTGGCGTCCGCCTCCCTCGTGCCCGCCATCGGCAGCGTAGGCCACCGACTGCTTGCTCTCGCTCATGATTTTCAAGCCTGCCAGGCAGCGGCCGGCCTGACGAGTGGCAGGATCGCCAACCTTCGGCCAGATCCTGCCATCGGGCGGCAGGAGGGAGCGGATTGCGATCGGCGACGAAGGTACATGCCGACGGGGCGGAGGACTGCGGACTGTGCGGCCTGCAGCCAGCGCGGATACGCTAGCGGCGTGCCGGATAGCCGCCCGAGCCGCCCGCCGCCACAGGCGGCCAGGCGAGCCCCGCCGCCACAGGCGGCCAGGAAAGCACTGCGCGAAAGCACCTGGCTGCGCGCCGGGCTGCTGGCGGCCGCCGTCGGGCTGGCCGTGTACGGGCTGGCCTCGCAATGGCCGCAGGTGCACGCCGCCCTGGCCAAGCTGGCCTGGTACGACGTGGCGGGCGCCGCGCTGTGCGTGCTGGCCGGGCTGGGCTGCATGATGCTGGCCTGGCGGGCGCTGCTCGCCGACCTGGGCTCGCCGCTGCCGCTGCGAGTGGCGATCCGGGTGATGTTCGTCGGCCAGCTGGGCAAGTACGTGCCGGGCGCGGTATGGGCGGTGGCCGCGCAGGTCGAGCTGGCCAGGGACCACGGCGTCCTGCGGCGGCGCAGCGCCACGGCCAGCCTGGTCGCGATGGCCACCACGCTCGTGGTAGGGCTGGTCGCCGCGGGCGTCATGCTGCCGCTGGTCTCGGCGCACGCGGTGCGGCACTACTGGTGGGTGCTGGCCGTCACGCCGCTGGCGGCGGCCTGCCTGTACCCCCCGGTCAACAAGTTCCTCCTCGACCTGGCGCTCAAGGCAGCGCGCAAGCCGCCGCTGGACAAGCCGGTCAGCCGTCCGGGCATGGCCCGGGCGCTGGCCTGGACCACACTCGGCTGGCTGTGCTACGGCGCGCATGCCTGGTTCCTGATCAGGGTGTTCGCGGGCCGGAGCGGGGATGTCTTCGCGCTGGCTCTGGGCGCCTACGCGCTGGCCTGGTCGGTCGGGTTCCTTATCGTGTTCTTCCCCGGCGGCATCGGGCCGCGGGAACTCGCCCTCATCGCCGTGCTGGCCCCGGTCATGCCGGCGGCTTCCGCGCTGGTGGTCGCGCTGGCCTCGCGGGTGGTCATGACCGTCGGCGACCTGGCCTGGGCGGGCCTCGGGCTGGCCCTCGGCCGGGCCGGGGGTGCTAGCCGGCCAGCAGCACCTGCAGGTAGGCAGCCCAGTACGGCTCAGGGTCGACGGCCCTGACCCCGGACCGGAGCCGCGCGGCCGTCTCCGGCGCGCTGATCGCGGTCAGCGCGCGGGCCAGGTCGCCGACGTCGCCCGGCGCGCAGGTCAGACCGTCCACGCCCTCGCGCACCGCCTCGGCCAGCGCGCCGGCGGTGGTGGCAATGACCGGAACCCCGTAGGAGAACGCGAGCACGGCGTTCTGCGAGGCGGTCGCTTCCCGGTAGGGCAGCACGAGCGCGTCCGCCGCCGCGAACAGGGCCGGGATCTGGCTGCCGGGCACATAACCCGGCCGGAGCGTCACCCGGCTCTGCAGGCCGAGCCCGGCGATCAGCTTCTCCGTGTCGCCGGTTCCGCCCCAGAACTCCCCGGCCACGGTCAGCGTGAGGTGCTCCGGCGCCTGGGCCAGCGCGCGCAGCAGCACGTCGAGTCCCTTGTACGGCCGGACGATCCCGAAAAACAATAGGTGCAGTGTTGTCTCCGGGGGGACGGTGTTCCCCCGGGGGGACGACCCCCCGGGATCCCCCCGATCCTGGGGGGGAATCTTCCCCCCCAGACCTCCCCCGCTCCTGGGGGGACCCATCCCCCCAGACCCCCCTTGGGGGGGGCTCCCCGCCCCCCCATTCCCCCCTGGCGCCCCTGGCGCCTGGGGGAGGTGCGGCGGCATCCGCGCGACGACGATCGGCACGTCGGGGACGAGCTGCCGGGTCTCGGCGGCCTGCCCGGCGGAGTGCACGAGCACTGTGTCCACGTGCGCCAGCAGGGTCCTGACCAGCGCCACGTCGCCCGGCCTGCGTTCGTGCGGCAGCACGTTGTGGCAGATCACCACCGTACGCGGACGGCCGGGCCCGCGGCCCAGGCCCGCCAGGATGGCCAGGTAGGCCGGCACCTGGAGCGGCGTGAGCAGCGCGAAGACGATCAGGCCGGCGGACCGGAGCCGACGTCCGGCGGCGGCCCAGCCATCCGGCCGGTTCCAGGCCAGCCTGCGGTAGGTGCGCGAGTACGGCTTGCCTTCGGGGGCGTCGAGGGTCTGCTGCCCGGGGTAGAGCCGCGCGGGGTACTGGGCCCGCCAGGACTCGATGATCACGTTGTGGCCCGCGGCGGCGAGCCGGTGCGCGAGTTCAGTGGTGTGCCGCGCGCCGCCGCCCTTGTACGGGTGCGCCGGCCCGACCAGCGCGATCCTCATGTGTCCCCGCGGGAGCGCACGATCAGGTCGGCCAGGAGGGCCAGCGAGGCGAGGATCAGGCCGGTCACGAAGATCAGGATGGTGTCGTTGGCGAAGTGCAGCGGGTGCACCACCAGGTCATAGATGCCCTTGGCCACGCCGAGGCCGAGCAGGAACAGGGCCGGCGGCATGAGCACCTTGAGCGGGTTGAAGTACATCACCATGCGGAGCACCTGGAGCACGTACCGGTACGCGTCGGAGAAGAAGTGGAACTTCGACCGCCCCGCCCGCTTGGCGTACTCGACCGGCACGTACCGCACCTCGTGCTCATTGGACAAGAACGCGAGAGTGATCGTGGTGACGCAGGAGAACCCGGGCGGCAGCAGCCGGAGGTACGGCAGGGCCACCGAGCGCCGGAACGCGCGCAGCCCGGAGTTCAGGTCCGGGATCTCGGCGTTGACCAGCCGCTCGGCGAGCTTGCGCACGAACCACTTGGCGGGCACCCGCGCGATCTTCAGCCGGCCTTCCTCGCTGGTCCGCGCCCCCACCACCTGGTCGACCGCCGGGTCGTCGTCGAGCATGCCGATCAGCTCGGGGATCCGCTCGTTCGGGTAAGTCAGGTCGGCGTCGGTCCAGACCACGATCTCGCCCCGGGCCTGCTGGGTGCCGATCCGGCGCACGGTGCCCGCGCCGCCGTTGCGGGGGAACCCGATGACCTTCAGGTTCGGGAAGTCCGGTTCCGCCCGGCGCAGCCGGGCCAGCGTCTGGTCGGTGGAGCCGTCGTCGATGGCGAGCAGCTCGTACGGGATGCCGCTCTTGTCCATGGCCCCGCAGATCCGCTCGACCTCGGCGAGCACGTGCTCTTCCTCGTTGAAGCAGGGCAGCACGATGGACGCGTGCGGGACCACCTGCTCCCCCGGCTCCGGGACCTGGCCGGACGTGAATGTGCCCACGACGGGGGAGGATACCCCGCTCCTGAGGGTTCTCGCAGGCTAGCCGGCCGGGCGGTCCGGTAGCGCGGTCGCGGGCTCGGACATCCACACCGTGTAGTGGATGAGCCAGGTACGTACCGGCGGCGAGGTGAGGTTGTGCGCCTCCTGGGTGGTCAGCAGGTTGACGACCTCGCGGGGGGCACCGCCGTAGGGAGCCAGCTCGGCCTCGGTCTCGGCCAGCAGCACCGGGCGCCGGCCGGCCGCTTCGATCCCGGCCACCACCGCCTCGACCGTGCCCGGCGTGACGGGGGCCAGCACCGCGGCGGGCGTCCCGCATATCCCCCTGACCACCTGGGCGAACCGGTCCGCGGTGAGCGAGTCCAGGATGACCGCCGAGGCACCCGGCCCGATCGCCGTGCACAGCTTGCCGACCGCGGTGAGCTCGCCGCTGCCGATCCGCCGGAACGCCATCCCGTGGACGCCCGAACTGGTGATGTCGAATGTGGTCAGCGCGGTCGGGATGACCAGCGAGGCCACGCAGCAGGAGGCCACCGCGGCAGCCCGAGCCGACGGGGCGCGGCGCCGACTGGACTGTGTTTGTCCCCCCAAACCCACCCCAGGGGCGAGGGACGAGCGACGAGGGAAGGAGGCGCCCGAAGGCGCCCCGGAGGCGAGCGAAGAGGCAGCTAGCCTGGGCCGGCCCAGCTGGGCCGCCCGGTCCCTGAGCCAGGCGCAGGCCCAGATGGCCCCGAGGATCAGGCCGGGCAGCACGAACGGCACCAGCCGCCTGCTCGCCCAGGGCTGGTCGGGCGAGATCGCGGGCCGCCACAGCACCGACACGATGACCCAGATGGCCATCATCAGCGGCAGCGCCCAGACCCTGGCCGCCGCGTCCGGGTCCTTCCAGGTGAGCAGCGCCCTCGTGCACCGCCTGGCCAGGGCGGCCAGGCCGAAGGCTCCGAGCAGCACGGCGGGTACGCCGATGTACCAGATCACCCAGTACAGGCTCTGCTCGTAGTACTGCCGCCGCCCGTTGATGGGCAGGTGGGCCAGCTTTTGCAGCTCGGCCACGTAGGCGATCGAGACCGGGTCGGTTTCCCCGGCCACCGTCTGCAGCAGCGGCCGGACCGCGAAGCCGGCGAAGATGAGCACGACCAGCGCGGCGGCCGCCCCGGGCAGCCAGCGCAGCACGCGGGGCGTGAGCCAGCCGCGCAGCCTGGCCACCACGGCCCGGCCGCTGGCGATGGCCAGGCAGGCCAGCGTCAGCAGCACCACGGCCGCGGTGATCAGCCCGAGCGGACGCAGCGACGGCGCCTCCAGGTCCAGGTACGGGCGGGACAGCAGGTAGCCGTCGGCCAGGCCGTACCCCACCCCGATGAGCAGCCCGAGGCCGAACGGGATGGCCTGCCGCCGCCGCGCCGCCACCAGCAGGCCAAGGAACGGCACGGCCGGCAGGAGGTCGCTCAGCGCATCGACGCGGACCAGGACGGTCAGCCCGAGGGCCAGTCCGGCCAGCCCGGCCAGCACCGCGTCCTGCCCGGGCCAGTCGGCCTGGCCGGTCACGGGCCGGCCGTACGGTTTGCGCGCGACCACCATGGAGTCGGCCAGCAGGCACAGCCCGCCGAACAGCAGGACCTGGGCCAGCGGCTCGCTGAAGGTGCTCCGGCTGGTGTACTGCTGGGGGAGGCTCAGCGCCAGCACTCCCGCGGCGGCGGGCGCCCATCCGGGGCCGGCCAGCCGGCCGGCCAGGCCGCCGAACGACAGCACCGCGCACCCGCCGATCAGCGGCGTGATCACCAGCGCGGCCGGGATTCCGCCCAGCCAGATCGCGCCGGCCAGCACGATGGGCATCCCGGTCATGAACTGCGGCACGATCGAAGAACCGCTCGGATAGTAGTTGACACTGGCGAACGACAGGCCCGGGTGCGAGCCGCCGAAGGCGTCCAGCGAGTCCGGGATGGGCAGCGAGCCGTGGTGCGCGATCCAGTAACCCACCTGGAGGTAGGTGGCCGGGTCGCGGAGGAAGATGATCTGCTCGGTCCGTTCCGCGATCTGCCAGGCCGCGAACACCGCCGCCACCGCTATCGTGCCGGCCACCGCCCACCAGGGCACGGGCGCCCGGGAAGGCGCTGGTGCCTGGGGCCGGGGCCGCGCGGGCCGGAAGCCGGGCCAGCTCGCGGGCAGTTGCCGCACCGCGAAGTAGCACAGCCCGACGGCCAGCGGGATGGACATGAAGACCATGGGCGGGGCCGAGAACCGGCCCGTGAGCAGCAGCGGGAACCCCGTCAGCAGCCACGCCGCGGCCAGCATGGCGGGCATCACGGTGACGGCGCCGAACAGCCTGGCCGACAGCAGCCCGGGCTGCCGCCCCGTGCCGGGCCCGGCAGCCAGGCCTGGCACCGCTTCGTCGGCCTCAGGGACCTCAGTGACCTCGGAGGCGCGCGGCTCGGGACGCACGGACCTACTTTAGGCGCTACTGGAGACCAGGGCGGGCTCGGCGGACTTACGCCCGGCCAGCGCGACGAGCAGCCACAGCACCAGCGCGGCCGGGTAGATGAAGTAGCCGAACCGGGTCGAAGGTGCGAGCACGAACATGGCCGACAGCCCGATGACCAGCCGCACGGTGGCCGCGGGCACCTCCATGGGCGGGCGGATGACCAGGGACACCGCGACGGCGAGGCCGGAGCCGATCAGCAGGATGACGGCGACGGTGTGGCCGACGGGACCGGTCTGCGCGAGCACGTGACCCAGCAGCGGGCTGTCCGCCTGCGACTTGACGCTGGCCAGGCCGAGCGGGAACAAGATGGTGTTCTTCACCAGCGCCCCCGGCCGCAGCACCGCGAACGGCCCGACGATGACGGCGACCACGGCGAGCGCCACCACGGTGAACCGCCAGGCCTCGCGCTTGCCGTCCCGCACATAGAGCAGCGCGAACGCCACCGCCAGGGCGGGCCAGGCGGTCGCCTTCATCGACGAGGCGATACCGAGGGCCAGCCCGCCGGCGATCGCGTTCGACCTGCCGGGGCGCCACAGCAGGGCGAAGCCCAGGCACATGAACGCGACCATGGGCACGTCAGTGCCGCCCACGCACAGCTCGAACGCGATGATCGGTGAGGCCGTCACCAGCAGCGCCCAGCGGACGCAGTCCCTGGCCGCCGCGACCTTCAGCGCGAAGGCGAATACGACGAGAAACACGATCCCGAACCACACCCGGGGATCGGTCAGCGGGCCGTGGCCCAGCAGCGCCTGCGGCACGCCGAACGCGGCCATCAGCGGCAGGTAGGGGTTGTACTGGTTGGGGTTGGTGGTGGTGGCGAGCACCTTGGCGCTGCGGTACGGAGTCCCGTGCTTGATGAGCGTCTTGGCGGAGTTCGCCACCACGCCGACCTCAGGCTCCCCGTGGCCGGTCAGCACCATCCACAGCAGCGGCACCAGGATGGCCCCGCAGACCATGATGCCCAGCGCGATGTCCACCCCGGTCGTCTCACGTGACCGCCAGGCCATGACCGCCAGGGCGGCCAGCGCGTAGGCGCAGGCGGCCGAGGTGCCCCACAGCCGGTGCAGCGGGTCCGTGCTGAACTCCGAAACGCCGCCCGCGAACAAGGCACAGGCCACGAGCCCGGCAGCCAGCCAGACCCGCGGTATGGTGACCACGGAGTGCCATCCTGCGGGCGCGGCCGGCGTCTCGTCGCCCCCGCCTCCCGCCGGTGGCGCGAGTATGCGAGTACCGCGGCCCCACACTCGATATATCTTACGCTCCGCCCGGTGCCGGTCACCGGCCATCCGCCGGGCGCGGTGGGCCAGGGATCAGCTCGCGGATCTCAGCCATCCGCTGAGGAATTCCCAGCAGAAGAGCAGCCACAGGTAGCCGGCGAGCACGGCGTAGGCGGCGGGCACGATGCCGATCACGGCGGCCAGGCCGGCCAGCAGCATCCGTCCGTCCCAGCCGAGGCCGAACGTGTCGGCCGGGACGCCCAGCCCGGACCTGGCCCGGTAGGCGAGGTCGGCGTGCCGCACGATCACCGCGGCCAGCAGGGCGAAGACCAGCGGCGGCGGCACCTGGCGGGAAAAGCCGAGGGCAGCGAGGAACACGCCCTCGCCCGTCAGCAGCAGCGGCGGCACCAGCCAGTCCATCCGCCCGTTATGCGGATGGCGGGCGCCCAGGGCCGCGGGCAGCATCGCCACCGCGGGGGTGAGCACCAAGATGCCCTGCAGGTTCGCCAGCCCCAGCACGACCAGCATGCACGTGACCAGCAGGCCGGTGAGCACGGGCAGCAGCGGCGGCAGCATGCCCTGCACGACGCCGCCGAGCCAGCGCGGCACGACACCGTCTCCACGGTAGGCCGGCAGCACGCCCTCGGCCCGGGCCTGCCTGGCCGAGCCGGCCGCCTGCCTGGCCAGCACGTATCCCGCCGCCACCGCACCCCAGGCCAGCAGGACAACGAAGGTCAGCCGCGGCCCGAAGAACACGGCGGTCACCGCTATCACCGCATAGCGCTCGCCAGTCGGCAGGGCGATGACCTGCCCGAGGAGCCGCCTGGCCGACCGCGCGGACATGACACCCGGCGCCCGCACCGCGGCTTCGTAGCACATCTCGGCCATCCGGCGGACGGCGAGGAGGAGCATCGCGGCCACGGCCAGCCGCCACACGCCTGCCGTCCCGGCGCCCTCCCAGCTGGCGGGCAGGGTGTTCTGCAGCGTGCCGCCGAAGATCCCGTCCAGCCCGGCAGCATGACCGGCACCCGAGGCTCCGGCCTGGCCGGCCAGGCCGGAGCGGACGGCCAGCGCCGCGTAAACCGCGAACTCGGTCAGCAAGCCCGAGGCCGCGCCGAGCCAGTCCACGGCCGGCCTGGCCCGGCCGTCGCGGCCAGCGGCGGCCAGCTGGGCGCCGGCCCGGGCGGCCATGAACGAGCCGAACAGCGTCACGGCCGCCAGGACCTGCGCCCCGATCGCCGCATCGGCAAACCACAGCGCGGCGAGCAGGCCCAGGCCGAGCGAGATGCCGTACAGCGCGGCCGGG
>JASHYW010000307.1 GCA_030042885.1 Streptosporangiaceae bacterium
GCCAGGCCGGGCCGAGGACCCTCGCGCCGGCCGCCGCACAGCGGTCCCGCAGCTCGCGATCGGCGGTCACCACGACGCGCCGGCCGGGCAGTTCCCGCACCAGGGCGACGATCGCCTCATCGCCCGATCCGCGTGCCTCCACCACGCGTACCCGGCCCGGCAGGATCGACCGGTCCGGCCCGGCGGCCGCGTCCTGCGGCCCGCGGGCGGCCTCAGCTGAGGAGATACGGGAGGCAGCTTCCCGGGCGGCACCCTCGAGCACCATGACGAAGTCCGGCGGGCCTGCCGCATCCTCCGGGGCCGCGTCCCCTGGAGCTGCGTCCCCTAGGGCCACGTCCTCCGGGGCCGCATCCTCCGGGGCCGCATCCTCCGGGCTGCTGTCGCCGGGCAGGGTGGCCCGGCCGCTCGCGGCCAGGGCGGCCAGCTCGGAGAACAGGCGGACTGCGGCTCCGGCGCGGTCCCGCCACCAGCCGTCGGGACGGGAACCCATCACGTTGGCCACGTCGACCACGATCGTGACCGGGTGCTCGCTGATCCTGATCTCCTCCGACCCGGAAGGCCACCGTAAGCTGACCGCATGGCAGACGCGAAATTCGCCTGGCCGGTTGCCGACCAGATCTCCAGGCTACGGCAGCGCCAGACGGCCCCCCTGATCCTCGAGCTCGACCTGACCGACGGCGTCCCCGATGGCCCGGTGACGGATCCGCTGTCCGCGGTCCTGTCCCTGCGCAAGATCAGGCTGCCCGACCTGGTCGAGGGCCTGCGCCGGGCGAGCTGCGACGACCGGGTCCGCGCGCTGGTGGTCAAGGTCGGCGGCAGCCGGCTCGGGCTGGCCCGGATACAGGAGATACGGGAGGCGGTAACCGGCTTCCGCGAATCGGGCAAGCTATCGGTGGCCTGGGCCGAGACCTTCGGCGAGTTCACCCACGGGAACCTGCCGTACTACCTGGCCACCGCGTTCGACCGGATCTACCTGCAGCCGTCCGGCGCCCTCGGGCTCACCGGCGTCGCGGTCGAGCAGCTGTTCCTGCACGACGCGCTGGCCAAGATCGGCGTCGGTTTCCAGAGCGCCAAACGGCACGAGTACAAGACGGCCGCCGATCCCCTGACCGAGCGCGGCTTCACTGGACCGGCCCGCGAAGCCGCCGAACGCCTCGCGGTCTCGGTCGCGGAGCAGCTCAGCGCGGCCATCGCCGAGCGCCGCGGCAAGACCGTCGAAGCGGCCCGCGCCCTGCTGGACCGGGGTCCGTTCCTGGCCGCCGACGCGCTGGCCGAGGGTCTGGTCGACGCGCTCGGCTACCGGGACGAGGTGTACGCGGCCGTGCGCAAGGAGACGGGCCCAGACGCGATCCTGCAGTACGTCGGCCGCTACCAGCGCGCCCACGTGCTGGCGCAGCGAGCCCGCCGCCTGCCGAACCCGCGAGAGCGGTTCGTCGCCGTGATCTACGCGTCCGGCCCGATCAGGCAGGGCCGCAGCAGCCGGGGCCCGGGCGGCGGCGCCATGGGCTCGGACACCGTAGCCTCCGCGCTGCGGTCGGCCACGACGGACCAGCGGGTGCGCGCCGTGCTGCTGCGGGTCAACAGCCCCGGCGGGTCCGGCGTCGCGTCCGACACAATCTGGCGTGAGGTAGTCAGGACCCGCGCGGCGGGCAAGCCGGTCGTGGTGTCGATGAGCGACGTGGCCGCCTCCGGCGGGTACTACATCTCGATGGCGGCCGACGTCATCGTCGCCCAGCCGGGCACGGTCACCGGGTCGATCGGCGTGATCACCGGCAAGCCCGTGTTGGAGGAGGCACTGGACCGGGCCGGGATCACCACCGATTCGGTGGCCGAGGGCTCCCGGGCGCGCATGTTCGCTCCCACCCACCCGTTCACCCAGGACGAGTGGGACCGGATCAACGCCTGGCTCGATGCCGTCTACCATGACTTTATCGAGAAGGCGGCCGCAGGCCGCAGGATGGCAGTGGAGCGGATGCACGAGCTGGCCAGGGGCCGGGTCTGGACCGGCGCTGACGCCGCGGCGAACGGGCTGGTGGACGAGCTCGGCGGGATGGCGGCCGCGGCCGAGATCGCCCGCCGCCGGGCGGGCCTGCCCGCCGACGCGCCGCTGCGCGCCTACCCCAGGCTGTCCCCGCTTGACCAGCTGCGGCCGCCAGAGTCCAGCGAGGCCCGCCCCGCGGCGGCCGCCGCGCTAAACTTCGGGTTCGCCGACGGCTATTCGGGTTGGGGCCCAGCCTGGCGCCTGGCGGCCCGCGCCGGCCTCCCGCCGTACGGACCGCTGATGCTGCCGGGCACCTGGATCATCGAGTGACCGAACGGTCCGTGGCTCGACCTTCCGGTAATGAAACCGCGGCGGCGGAGCTGGCGGGGGCGTGGGGTTCGTGGGCTGGGGCGGTCACGCTGGTGACGGTGGCGGACGGGCGCGATGACCTCGGGGCGACGGTCAGCGCGTTCTGCCCGGTGTCGCAGGATCCGCCGCTGGTGCTGGTGTCGCTGATGGCCGGGTCGTATCTGGCGGAGCTGTTCGGCCGGGCTGAGGAGCCGGTCATGCGGTTCGCGGTCACGTTGCTGTCGGCCGGGCAGCGGGTGCTGTCCGGCCGCTTCGCCGCGTCGGGTCGGCCCGGAGCACGGCTGATGCTCGGCGACGTGCCGCACCAGCGGGGCCCGGCCTCCGGCGCGCTGATCGTGGACGGCGGCCTTGCCGCCCTCGAGTGCGCGGCCGAGCAGCGGATCCCGGCAGGCGATCACCTGCTGGTCATCGCACGAGTAACGAGTGTCCCTTACGTCGCAGACTCAGGTGAGCCCCTTATCCGTTTCCGCCACCGTTACCTGTCCTCTAGGCTCTAACGTGTCCATTCTGTAGGGAACCTTCATGCCCGACTTTGACACCAGCGTCCCGCACATCGCCCGGGTCTATGACTACTGGCTCGGCGGCAAGGACAACTTCGCCGCGGACCGGGAGATGGGCGAGCGGACCCTGAAGGCGTACCCGAACCTGGTGTACTCGGTCCGGGCCAACCGTGCGTTCCTGGCGCGCACGGTCCGCTTCCTCGCGGCCGACATGGGGATCAGGCAGTTCCTGGACATCGGCACCGGGATCCCGACCGCCAACAACACCCACGAGGTGGCCCAGGGCGTCGCGCCCGAGTGCCGGATCGTGTACGTCGACAACGACCCGGTCGTGCTGTCCCACGCCCAGGCGCTGCTGAAGAGCACCCCGCAGGGCGCCTGCGCCTACCTCGACGCCGACCTGCGGGACCCGGAGAAGATCCTGGCTGGCGCCTCGGACACGCTGGACTTCAGCAGGCCGGTCGCGGTCATGCTGATCGCGGTCATGCACTTCGTCGGCGACAACGCCGAGGCCAGCGCGATCATCAACAAGCTGATGGACGCGTGCGCGCCAGGCAGCTCGGTTGCCATCTCGCACGCGGCCGCCGACATCGACGCCGCGCAGCAAACCGAGATGGTCCGGCGGCTCAACGAATCCATCGCGGAGAAGGCGACGCTGCGCGATCGCGCGGGCGTGGCACGGTTGTTCGACGGGCTCGAGCTGATCGAGCCCGGGGTGGTCCGGGTGACCGAGTGGCGGCCGGACTCCGAACTCGAGGCGGCGAGCCCTACCGGTCTTTGGGGCGGCGTCGCCCGCAAGCCCGGACGGGGTAGCCGGAGAGGCTCTGCGGGCAAGGGAGCGGCCGGGCCGACGTAACCCGCAAGGCGGACCGCGGCCACGCGCCCGCGGAGAGGGGATGCAGAGGGGACGCTGAGAGGGGACGCTGAGAGGCTCGCCCGCGGCTAGAGGACTCCGGGTGGCGCGCCCGCGGCGAGGCGGCCTGCCTGCCAGACGGCGGCGATCTGCGGGACTCCGGGGCGGTAGGCGAGGTAGGCGTGCGACGGAGCGTCCAGCAGGATCAGGTCCGCTCTGGCCCCCACACGGAGATGGCCGACGTCGGCCCGGCGCAGGGCCGCGGCTCCGCCCGCCGTGGCGGCCCAGACGGCCTCCTGCGTGGTCATCCGCATGTCGCGGACCGCGAGCGCGATGCAGAACGGCATGCTGGACGTGAACGAGGAACCCGGATTGCAGTCGGTGGCCAGGGCCACCGTGGCGCCCGGGTCGAGGAGCCGGCGCGCGTCGGGGAACGGCTGCCTGGTCCCGAACTCAGCGCCAGGCAGCAAGGTCGCTACCACCGGCGTCGAGGTCAGCACGTCGATATCGGCGTCGGTCAGGAACGTGCAGTGGTCGGCGGAGGCAGCGCCCGCCTCGGCCGCGACCCGGACACCGGGTCCCGGCCCCAGCTGGTTGGCGTGCACCCGCGGGACGAGACCCGCGGCCCGGCCCGCGGCGAGCACGGCGGCGGCCTCGTCCGCCCCGAACGCCCCGTCCTCACAGAACACGTCCACCCACCGGGCATGCGGCGCGCAGGCGTCGAGCATCGGCCCGCACACCAGGTCCACGTAGCCGGTCACATCGCCGGCGAACTCGGGCGGCACGACATGCGCGCCGAGGAAGGTGACCTCCGGGGTGACCTCGGCGGCGAGTATCAGCCCGCGCTGCTCGTCGGTCACGGTGAGCCCGTATCCGGACTTGCACTCGAACGTGGTTGTGCCCTGCCGGAGCATCTCGGCCGCCAGCCGCCGCAGGTTCGCACGCAGCGCACTGTCGGTCGCCGCCCGGGTCGCCGCGACCGTAGTGAGGATGCCACCGGCCTGGTATGGGCGGCCCGCCATCCGGGCGGCGAACTCCGCGCTGCGCTCCCCGGCGAAGACCAGGTGCGCATGCGAGTCGACGAAGCCTGGCAGCACCGCGCGGCCGCCGGCATCGACGATGGAGTCCGCGGCGGGCGCTCGCGCCGCTCGCCCGGTCCAGGCCACCCTGCCGTCCTCCACCACGAGTGCCGCGTCCTGGATGGCGGCGAAACCCGGGCGACCTGAAGCGGTCGGAGAGCTTGAGGAGGCCAATGGGTCTGAAGAGGCCAGAGAATCGCCGTCGTTGGTGACCAGTTCACCGATCCGGGTGATCAGCGTGCTCTGCGGATGTGCCACAGCACCAAGCTTGCCCCATATGAGCCAAAGGGACGCTGGAACCGCAGGGACTCCCCGCGAGCTAAAGGGCCGCTGGAGCCGCAGGGACTCCCCGCGAGCCAAAGGGCCGCGGCGCCGACTGGACAGTGTTTGTCCCCCGGACCCACCCAGGGGCGACGGAGGAGCGACGAGGGCCCGCCGCCACAGGCGGCCAGATAAGCAAGGAGGCGCTAGTGAGGGGGGATGAGGAGGTGGGTGGGGCCCGGAGGCGAGCGGAAAGCAGAGCGAGCGGAGAGAATTGCGTCGATGTCGGCCCGGGTCGGCGGGCGGGGGGTGTTGGCCAGCACCTCGTCGTCGAGGGCGTCGGCGGCGATCTGGGCGAAGTCGGCCTCAGTGATAGCGAAATCCGCGAGCACCGCGGTCAGGCCGACCCGATCCCGCAGCCCGGCGACGGCCTCGATGGCGGCGGCGGCGTTGCGGTCAGCACCGGAGTGGGTGTCGCCGACCCCCAGGGCGAAGGCAACGTCCGCCAGGCGCGCGGTCCGGACCGGCAGGTTGAAGCGGAGCACGTCGGGCAGCAGCATCGACAGCGCCACGCCGTGGGCGATGTTCCACCGCCCGCCGAGCGAGTGGCCGATGGCGTGGCAGAGGCCCAGGCCGGTGTTGGCCATCGCCACGCCGGCCATGTGCGCGGCCAGCAGCATCTGCGAGCGGGCGCCCAGATCGGCTCCGTCGTCGCAGGCTCGCGGCAGGTTCGCGGCGATCATCCTGATGGCCTGCAGCGCGATCCCGTCCGACAACGGATTGGGGTGCAGCGACAGGTAGGACTCCAGCGCATGGGTCAGCGCGTCCATCCCGGTCGCGGCGGTCACCGGCCGCGGCAGGCCGACGGTCAGGGCCGGGTCGAGGATCGCGGCGGCGGGCATCGTGCTCGCGTGGCCCACGTAGAACTTGCGGTGCGTGGCCGGGTCGGTCACTACGCCGAACGCGTTCGTCTCCGCGCCCGTCCCCGCCGTCGTGGGCACCGCCACGATGGGCAGCCCCGGCACGGCGAACTCGCGGCGGTAGTCCAGGTCCCGGCCTCGCTCGGGGTTGACCGCGGCGAGGGCGATCCCCTTCGCCGCGTCGATCGGCGAGCCTCCGCCCACCGCAACCAGCACGATCCGCGCCCCGGCGAACGATGAGGGCGGGGCGGACAGAGCGGCAGGGGCGGCAGGGACAGGGGCGGCAGCGAAGACACCGGGCGCAGCCGAGGCACCGGGCGCAGCGGAGACACCGGGCGCAGCGGAGACACCGGGCGCAGCGGAGACACCGGGCGCAGCGGAGACACCGGGCGCAGCGGAGACACCGGGCGCA
>JASHYW010000308.1 GCA_030042885.1 Streptosporangiaceae bacterium
CTGGAACCCGGCACCGCTCGGCGATCCGGTCATTCACCACGTGGGCCGCTAGCCCCGGCCGCGGCTGGATCAGCGCGGACCTGGCCGTGCTCGTCGACCGCCGCCCGAGACCCGCAACCGGACCCGAGCCCTCGCCCGCCCGGCGATCGAGGCGCTGCGGGACCGCCGCCACGAAGACCGCTGAGCCCCGCCGCCGACCGGATCGCGTGGTTGCAGCAATCATGCGGTGACAGGCGCTTGGTCACCACAACCACGCGAGAGGCTATGCGTGGCAGCTGGCTTCGGCGGCTTCGGCTAGGCCGGTGAAGGACCAGGGGTTGACGGGGGCATTGCCGAACCTGCGCACCGCCGGCGGGAGGCCGTGCGTGAAGCGGAACGTCGCCTTCGTCCAGTACCAGCGCACCGACTTGCCCACGCAGGCCTTGACCGGGTTCGTGAACGTTACGGCGATCGGCACGCTGTAGAACTTTCCCTCGGCGCAGTTCGGCGTGCACGAGTTCAGCAAGTAGGTGCCGGAGCCGACCGCCCTGGTCGTGCCCCACTGCGTCCATCGCATCCGGTACAGGAACGCGGTCGCATCACCGGACAGCGCGCAGTCGAACTTCACCCTGCAGGCAGGCTTGTACAGCGCCGGCGCGCTCAGATACTGCCCAGCAGCAATGTAGGTGCTACTTGCCTGCTGGTTAACGTGCTTAGCGGCAGGAGCGGCCTGGGCATGGGACGGCACAACGCAAGCGGTTAGCAGAGCGGCACAGCCAAGAACGGCACCCGCGGCCGCACGACGGAACAAAGAACGGTTCACTATTTCCTCCCTTTTGCCGATTAGAACGCCGGACGGTCACATCCGGTTGCCGGCGATGCCGCTCGCGGCCGGCTGAACCCGCTGGAGCCGGCCGCCGACGGCGAAGGCAACCGGTTCCCGGCAGCGCTCCTCGGTCACAGACCGCGGCGGTGTCTGGGCAGTGGAAGCGTTGCGATGTCAGCTATCAGCGGGGCTGGCGGCTCGCTCTTGCTCGATCAGCGCGCGTCGCAGGACCTTGCCGGAAGGGGTCCTGGGGATCTGCGGCACGACCTCGAACCTGCGGATCCGCTTGTGCGGTGCGACCTGCCTGGCAACCCACGACTCGAGGCCGGCGAGGTCGACCTCGGCCTGTGTCACGATGAAGGCCTTCGGGTACCTCGCCGGCCTCGGCGTCCGGGCTCGGGACTACGGCGGCGTCCAGCACTGCGGGTGGGTCAGCAGCAATGCCTCAAGTTCGGCTGGCGCGATAGCGAATGCCTTGTACTTGATCAGCTCCTTGGCCCGGTCCACGACGTAGATCCAGCCGTCAGGATCGGCGTAGCCGATGTCGCCGGTGCGAAGCCAGCCATCAACGAGCGCTGCGACTGTCTCCTGCGGACGGTCCAGATAGCCGCGCATGACGTTCGGGCCGCGCAGCCACAGCTCCCCCTGCCCGCCGGGACCTAGCTCCCGGCCCGTCGCGACATCGACGAACCTGGCCTCACACCCTGGAACGAGCGGGCCGGAACTGCCCGCCCGAACCTGCTCGGGACGGTCCAGGGGACTGGCCGCTCCAAGCCTGCACTCGGTCATGGCCCACCCCTGCCCGACCAGGCAGCCCAGGCGCTCGCTGCACGCTTGCTGGATGTCGTCGCCCAGCAGGGCGGCGCCGCAGATGATCCGCTCGACGCCCAGCTCGAACTGACCGACTAGCGGCTGCTTCGCCAGCGCGTGCACGATCGGCGGGACGATGTACAGGGTGCGTGACCGACGGTCCTGCACGGCGCCGAGGAAGCTGCCGAGGTCGAATCGGGGAAGCACACGACGGGGGTGCCGCGCCAGATGTTGAAGCTCATCAAGATGACCATGCCGCAGACGTGAGCAAACGGCAGGACGGCGATCACGGTGTCACCCTCGCCCGACGGCAGCGCGGCCTGACACTGCAGCACGTTGGCGACCAGGTTGCGGTGCGTCACAAGGACGCCCTTAGACCCGCCGGTCGTGCCGCTGGAATACAGCATCACCGCGACATCGGTCCGCGGGTCAGCCACGGCCGGGTGCTAGCCAGCTGCCTGGATCTGGCCGCGGCCAGCAGCCAGAATCCGCGCCAGCGGGGTTGCGCCGCCCGCGTCGCCGAAGGCCACGATCTCTCGCAGCTGCGAGCCCGCCGCCGCTTCTGCTGCCCGGCCGGCCAGTTCGGGCACGGTCACGATCAGCCGCGCGCCGCAGTCGCGCAGCTGCTGGCCTATCCCGCCAGCCGTCAACAGCGGGTTGATTGTGGTTATCACGCAGCCGGCTCGGATCGCGCCGATGAGCACCACCGCGTACTCAGGCAGGTTGGGACTGAGCATCGCCACCACATCCCCGCGCTTCAGGCCCTGAGCGGTCAGCCGCGCAGTCGCACGCGGTAAACCCGGTGACGTCGGTGGTGATCCCCGCGATAATGGCCGGCGTGCCGGAGGTCGAGGTCGTCGTGGCCCATCACGAGTGCGCGACCCTGCGCGTCGGTGACGTGTTCCTGAAGATCGACGCTGATCAGAGGCGCACCGACGTCGAGGTCGAGGCGATGGCTATGGCGCCGGTCCCGACTCCGCAGGTCCTGTGGCGCAAGCCGCCCGTGCTCGCGCTCGCCGCCCTCCCGGGGACGGCGCTCGGCCGTCTCGGCGAGCCGCCGGCCGCGTCGCCGGCGGCGTGGGCCGCGGCGGGTGCCGCCGC
>JASHYW010000309.1 GCA_030042885.1 Streptosporangiaceae bacterium
CCGTCTATCAGCATCCGCTCGGGTTCTGGCTGCTCAGCCGCTATGACGATGTCTCCTGGCTGCTCCGGGCAAGCCTGTCGGTCGAGGGCCGCAACATCGCCACGAGCCCGCTCGTGGAGTTGCGCGAGCAGATGTACGGCGAGGAGGCCGCCCGCCCCCACGGCGTGTCCATGCTCGACCGCGACCCGCCGGATCACACCCGGCTGCGCCGGCTGGTGTCGAAGGCCTTCACGCCGCGGGCTGTGCAGGCGCTGCGGCCGCGTATCGCCAGCCTGGTCGACAGCATGCTCGACGCGGCGGAGCGAGAAGGCCGAGTGGATCTCGTAGACGCCCTGGCCTTCCCGCTGCCGTTCGCCGTGATCGCGGAGATGCTCGGCACGCCGCCGGCGGACCACGAACGCATCAGGCAGCTGACCGGAACGCTGGTCCGCTCGCTGGAGCCCGTCGTCGATCCGGCCGTCGCCTCGGCCATCGCCGTCGCGGACAGCGAGCTAACCGCGATAGCGGCCGACATGATCGCGTGGAAGCGCGCCAATCCCGCTGATGACCTGCTGACCGCGCTCGTCAACGCCGAGGACGACGGCGACGTGCTCAACGACGAGGAGCTGATCGCGCAGACCCTGCTGCTGTACATCGCCGGACACGAGACGACGGTCAACCTCATCGCGGGCGGGACCCTCGCGCTGCTGCGCCATCCGGCCCAGCTCGCGCTGCTGCGAGACGATCCCGCCCTGATCGCCAACGCCGTGGAGGAACTGCTCCGTTACGACAGCCCGGTGCAGGCGAGCAGGCGGATCACCCTGGAACCGGTCAGCATCTCCGGCGTCACCATCCCCGCCGGCGCCTTCGTCATGGCCAGCCTGGGCTCGGCCAACCGGGACGAGGGTTTCTGGGGGCCGGACGCCGCCGAACTCAAGCTCGGCCGGGCGAACGCGCGCCAGCACGTCTCGTTCGGCGCCGGTCCGCATCACTGCCTGGGCGCGTCGCTGGCCAGGCTCGAGGCCTCGATCGCCCTCGCGCGGCTGACCACCAGGTTTCCGGCACTGGCCCTCGACGGCCAGGTGGCCTGGAACGGCCGGATCAACCTGCGCGGGCCTGCGCACCTGCCGGTGTCGCTGGGCACGTAGCCCGGGCCGCTGGCCCCGGGCCGGGCTCGCGGGCCGGCGGCAGAAACGCATATGGATCAGAGCCGCTCTCGGCTGATGGTGAGCGTGGTGGCGGTTTCGCCGGGCGCGGAGGTGGCAGCTGTACTGCCGGGCACGCGGCTGCCACGGACCCAGGCTGCGTGTGCCGGACATGACGCTTGATATCCCAATCTATGCTTGGTATAGTTAGCACGAGTTGTTAAGGAGGCAGGACCATGGCTACCACCATCAGGCAGGAGCTGGAGGAAGAGTTCCTGTCCACCATCCGCAAGGGCCAGGAGATCACGCTCGATGCGCTCAAGCCCCTGGTCGAGGCCGTGCATTACGTCATCCCGACGATGCCCGTCGTCCGGGTGCCGCTCGCCGACCGGCTGCCGACGGCGCACGCAGTCGTGACCGGCGGGTATGAGTTCGCCGAGCACCTGCTCGCTAACCAGCGGCAGTTCGCCGACGAGGTGATCACGGCAACGTCCCCGATGCTGCCCGGCAGGGAAGGGCCGAGGCACATAGCAAAGGCCGCCTAGGCACGCGAAAGTGCCACGCCCGCGCAGGGCCGCTACGCGGCAGCGCCAGGAACCCCAGTCCCGGCGCTGCCGCATTCCGTAGCTCGCGATGAACCTCGCCCCTGTCGTGGAGGCGTTCCTCACCGCCGGGACCGGAGATGACACCGCAGCCGCCCCTGAGCAGGCGCGCAGGCCGCGCTGGCGGCGGGGACGCGCAGGCGGCCTTCGCTGACTCACGCTTGGACGGCCTGGCGATCATGCACCGCCGGAGGATTAACAGGCCAGGCATCGCCGCGCATTCGCCAAGTGATCGTGCGCCTGGCGGCGTTCGGTCATGTGCGTAGCTGGGTCGCTGCGCCCCGTCGGGTTGCTGGCCGGGAGCGCCTGCGGCGGCTTGGCTGGTTTAGCGTGTTAACCAGGTCCCGCAGGGAGGAGTCCGGTCGTGTCTGCACCCGTCCGCATCGGCCTGGCCGGCTATGGCCTGGGCGGCCGGTACTTTCACGCGCCGCTGATCGCCTCCGCCGCGGACTGCGAGTTCCTCGGCGTGGTAACTACCTCGCCTGAGCGCCGCAGCCAGGTCGCCAGCGATCTTGCCCTTCCGGCCTTCACCTCCCTGGAGGAACTGGCCAGCGCGGGAGCCATAGCGGTGGCGATCTCCACGCCGGCGGCCACCCACGTCCCGCTCACCCGGCAGGCGCTGAGCCTGGGCCTGGCGGTCGTCTGCGATAAGCCGTTCGCACCGGATGCCGATGCAGCCCGCCAGACCGTCGAGCTCGCTGAGCAGCTCGCGGTCCCTCTGACGGTGTACCAGAACCGCCGCTGGGATTCGGACTTCCTGACGCTGCGCGAGCTCCTGGATAAGGGGTCGCTGGGCGTCCTGACCGTCTTGGAGTCCCGTTTCGAGCGGTTCCGGCCGGACCCTGGGCCGCCCGCGGCCGGCGGCGGCACCTTGCTGGACTTCGGCAGCCACCTGGCCGACCAGGCCCTGCTGCTGGCCGGCCCGGTCAGCGGCGTGTACGCCGAGATGCATTACCGCGCCGGGCCGGGCGGGCTCGATGATGACGTCTTCATCGCCTTGACCCACCAGGGCGGCGTGCGGTCGCACCTGTGGGGCAGCTGGCGACAGGGCGCCCCGGGCCCGCGACTGCGCGCCGCCGGGACCTCTGCGGCCTATCTCATCGACGACGTCGACGGCCAGGAAGCCCAGCTGCGCGGCGGGGCATCCCCGGCGTCGGCCGGCGACCAGTGGGGTGCCCAGCCGCCGGAGCGGTGGGGACACCTGATGCGCGGCGACAGCACCGAGCCGGTGCCAGCCGTGCGCGGCGCATGGGACGTGTTCTACCCCGCGTTCGCCGCCGCGGTCCGCGGCACCCAACCGGTGCCGGTGGACCCATGGGACGCCGTCGCGACCGCGGCGGTGCTGGACGCCGCCCGGATCAGCGCGCGCACCGGCCAGGTAGTACGCCCTGCGCACACCAGCTAACCAGGTGCGCGCTGCACGCAGCGGCAGATCAGACCCGGCATACGGCGGGAGTAGTGCCCCGGCCCGGGCTCTCAGCGGGGGTCATTCGCGACCTCACCGCCGGTAAATATCAGGACTTCCTGGTGCCGACCCTGGACTCGCAGATCGCCACGCCGAACTCGGCCGCGCTGTCCAACGTCCTGCTCGACACGTTCGCCCAGTGGACCTGGTGCGCAGCATGCGGCCGCACGTCCTGGAACTGGGGCTGGCCAGCGAGACCGAGCTTGATGAGCTGGACGCCGCCGCCCGCTCTCACCTCGGTGATCCGCGCACAGTGATAATTCCGAGCCTGTTCTTCCTGGTCAGCGGGCATAAGCCGGGCCGATGAGGATTCGCGGAGGCATACCATGGACACCACGACTTCCGGGGCTGACGGCGCCGGCCATCACGTCAGCTTCCGGACCACGTGCGGCCGCGGCCCGACGGTCCGGCCGTTCAGCGACGGGCACACCTCTTCTCTGCCGGGACGCTGGCACGCTCCGGTAGGACTTGCTGAAGAGGTTCCTGAGCATCGAGCTCACGCCCATGTAATCCTTCCAGCTGGTGAACGGCTGGGGGCGGTCACTTTGCCGCCGCGTGCGCGAGATGGCCGTCTACCGGCAGGCCCGCGGCGGCGGCGCGGTGGTACTCGTCGTCGACGGCGACGACCGTGCGGTCGGCGGCGTCCAGGAAGGACGCGGCGATCGAGGCGCGGTATCCGGCCTCGCAGTGCACCCACACCTCGCCGGCGGGCACCTCAGCCAGGCGCGACGGCAGCTGGTGAATGGGGATGTGCAGGGCGCCGGCGATGTGCGAGGCGTCCCATTCGGAGTCGCGGCGTACGTCCAGGATCACCACGGGACGGTGGTGCCGGATCGCTTCCAGGTCGGCGAAGTCGGCAACAGGGTAGCTGCGCAGGGCCCGGCCGTCGGTCCACTGGTCCGGGCGCCCGGTTGCGGCCGCGGCGGGGCGGTCGATGCCGATCCGGACCAGCTCCCGCTGGGCCTCGGCGAGCTGCTCGGGCGTCTGGCCCAGCAAGGTCAGCGGCGTGCCCCACGGGATCAGCCAGCCCAGGTAGGTGGCGAAGCTGCCGTCCAGATCGAAGCTGAAGGTCCCGGGCACATGGCCGGCGGCGAATGCCCGGCGGGCCCGCAGGTCCACCACCCATTCTCCGGCCGCGAGGCGCTGCCTCAGTTCTGCGGCGTCCGCGCGGCGCGGTGCGGTCAGGTCGGGCCCGGAAGGGCCGGCGGCGTTGGCCGGACCCATGTGCGCGTAGTAGGCGGGAAAGGCGTCCAGCCCGGCCAGCAGCTCGCTTACGTACCGGTCCTCGTCCAGGATCAGCACCGGGTTGCCCCGCCGCTCCCGCCCGATCGTGGAGGAGGTGCCCTCGGACTGGGTCGCCGAGCAGAAGCTGCCGAACCCGTGCGTCGGGTACACGTCCGCGTCCTCCGGCAGCTCGGCGGCCAGGCGGCGCGCCGAGGCGAACTGAGCGTGGGCTAGTTCACGGGCGTGGACGGCGCCGAGCAGGTCCGGCCGACCGGTCGAGCCGTACAGCAGCGACCCGCCGGTGAACACCGCGTGCGGGTGGCCGGCGGCTTCCAGCACGTACGACAGGTGAGTGAAGGTGTGCCCCGGCGTGGCCAGCACCCGCACCCGCATCACCGGGCTGACCTCGATCAGGTCCCCGTCGGCGACAGGCGCCCGGTCGAAGGCCACCTGGTCGGCCGCGTTGACGTGGTAGGCCGCCCCGGTGGCCCGGGCCAGGGCCAGCCCGCCGGTCACGTAGTCGTTGTGCAGGTGGGTCTCGAACACGTGGGTGATCCGCACCCCCCGGGCCGCGGCCAGGGCCAGCAGCCGGTCGATATCCCGCTGCGGGTCGATGACCACCGCCACCTCCCCGTCATGCGCCAGGTAGCTCCGGTCGCCCAGCGCCGGCGTGTCGATGGCCACCACCTCGACACCGGACCCTGCCGTGGTGCTCATAGCAGCCTCTCCTCGCACCGATCGCCCGTTATACCCTCCGGGGTATCTGGTGAACTCTAATGTACGGGTCGCCGGCCGTCGGCGCAACCGCTCTGATCCCTGGGCTGCACGCCATGCTGGAACAGGCCCCCGGAGAGACTCCCGGCTGGCTCGCCGGCGAAGCCGAGCGCTGGTCCGGGCGGCACGCAGCCGTGCATCCCGGGCGCGAGGACCGCAAGCGGGACCGCGACATCGTCCA
>JASHYW010000310.1 GCA_030042885.1 Streptosporangiaceae bacterium
GGCTCCTCGATCACCACCGGATCGAGCTGGAGGGCCGGCACGCGGTGGTGGTCGGCCGGTCCGCGGTGGTCGGCAAGCCGGTGGCGCACCTGCTGCTGGACCGCAACGCCACCGTCACCATCTGCCACTCCCGCACCAGAGATCTGGCCGCCGTTACCAGGCAGGCCGACGTGCTCGTGGTGGCCGCGGGCCGCGCCGGGCTGATCGGCCCGCACCACGTGGCCGCCGGCGCCACCGTCATCGACGTGGGCACCAACACCACGCCGGACGGCGGGCTGGCCGGGGACGTCGACCCGAAGGTGGCGGGCATCGCGGGCGCGCTCAGCCCGGTGCCGGGGGGCGTCGGTCCGGTGACCACGGCGCTGCTGCTCCGGCACGTCACCGAGGCGGCCGCGGGCGCGGTGAGGTAGTTCCGCGGCACGGGCCAGGTAATTCCGCGGCACAGGCCAGGTAATTCCGCGCCAGGGGCCAAGGAGTACCCGGGGGATGGATCTCCGGCCGGCACGGTGCCCAGCCGTCCGCGTGCGTGCGCCACGGCCGTGCTCGCGGGCGGCCGGACGTGGGTTTCCGAGGTCCGTTCGGAAAATTATCCAAGCATGCTGCGGTAGACCGCGATCAGTGCGGCCTTCTGCTCCGCGGTGAGACGTTCGTCCGCGCGGATCG
Source organism: Streptosporangiaceae bacterium (assembly GCA_030042885.1). The sequence continues at coordinate 664 of JASHYW010000310.1, forward strand.
CGTCCTCGGTCTGCGGGGCGCTCGCGCCGACCTCGCTGGCGCCGGCGGACGCCACGTCGGCGGTCACCGCGTCGATCAGGCCGGCCTGGGCGAGCAGCGTCTCCGCGGACAGGTTGAGCGCGTCGGAGATGGCCTTGAGCACCCGGACCGAGGGCTGGTGCAGGCCACGCTCGATCTGGCTCAGGTACGGATTCGACAGGTGGGTCAGCTCAGCGAGCTGGCGGAGCGACAGGTTAGCCATCCGGCGCTGGTTGCGGATGAAGGCGCCGAGCGCCTCCCGCTGCGCCTGCCAGGGGTCTTTCACGGCCACCTCCTCGTGGTTGCAAACTATAGTACGCGACAGCCCGGAAGGGGTCCGGTGCTGCCGCGTACTGGTCTGGGGGTTCTGGCTGGTTGCCAGGTGGTCAGGCGCTCTTGCTCTCGTGGGGCAGCAGCGGGGCGGTGGCCTTCAGGATGTCCTCGGCGAACTTGCGCTGGTTGGCGAGCACCTGCTCGGCGAAGTCGTAGGTGCCGGACACGACGTCTTCGGGCTTGGGCAGCTGGTCGGCGAACGGCAGCTGGACCGCGGGCACCTTGGACGTGACGGCCTGAGCCGAGTCGACCCAGGTCTTGATCGCCTGGAGCACGATGTCCTGGCTCTTGCGGATGGCAGACAGGAACTCTTCCTGCAGCTGCTCTGCGGGGTTGCTGGCCATTTTCTTCCTCCTCATCGGGTTCTCGTTGCTAACTATATCTAGCGCATGATTGGTATGTCAAGCGTGAGCAGGGTCACAAGGGTGGCGGCCAGGCCCGGCCGGGGGCTACCGGGCCTGGCCGGAGCGGCAGCCCGGGCGATGACCGGGCTGCCGAGACCGGTGCGGCCGGCCGTGGGCGACGACAGGCCGCGGCGACCGGCGGGTCGGGCGGCGACGACTTGGCAGCCGGGAGACCGGCATGTCGGGCGCGGACGGCGACAGGGGCGCCCGGGGACCGGTGCGGCCAGGCGGACGACGACGGGAGCGCCCGCCACGGTGCGGTCAGACACGCTCGAAGATGGCAGCGATGCCCTGCCCGCCGCCGATGCACATGGTGACCAGCGCGTACCGGCCGCCGGTGCGCTTGAGCTCGTACAGCGCCTTGACAACCAGGATGGTGCCGGTGGCGCCGACGGGGTGCCCGAGGGAGATGCCGCTGCCGTTCGGGTTGGTCCGCTCGGGCGGCAGGCCCAGTTCCCTGACCACCGCCAGCGCCTGCGCGGCGAAGGCCTCGTTCACCTCGAACAGGTCGATCTCGTCGAGCTTGAGGCCGGTACGGGCCAGCACGTTGCGGACCGCCGGTACCGGGCCCATGCCCATGATCCGCGGCTCGACTCCGGCGTGACCGTACCCGATCAGCTTGCCGAGCGGGGTGAAGCCATTGCTGTTGACGAACGATTCCGACGCGAGCACCACGGCCGCGGCGGCGTCGTTGATGCCGGATGCGTTGCCCGCGGTGACCGTGCCGTCCTTGGTGAACGCAGGCCGCAGTTTTGCCATGTCATCGAGGCTGACCTCGAAACGCACGTGCTCGTCGGTGTCGACGACCGTCGTGCCCTTCCTGCCGGGGATCTCGATGGGAAGGATCTGCTCCTTGAAGTGGCCTGCCGTGATCGCCGCCGCGGCCCGGCGGTGGCTCTCCGCGGCCAGAGCGTCCTGGTCGGCCCGGGACACGTGGAAGTCGGCGGCCACGTTCTCCGCCGTCACGCCCATGTGGCATGAGTCGAACGGGTCGGTCAGCGCCCCGGTCATGGCGTCGAGGGCGACGGTGTCGTTCATCCGCTGGCCCCAGCGCATGTCGGGCAGCCAGTACGGGGCCCGGCTCATCGACTCGGCTCCGCCGGCCACGGCGACCTGGCAGTCACCCAGCATGATCGACTGCGAGGCCGAGACGATGGCCTGCATCCCGCTGCCGCACAGCCTGTTCAGGGTCATCGCAGGCGTCGCGACCGGCAGGCCGCCGTTGATGGCCGCCACCCGGGCCAGGTACATGTCCCTCTTCTCCGTGTGGATGCAGTTGCCGAACACGGCGTGGCCCACCTGGGCCGGATCCACGCCGGACCGGCTGACCGCCTCGCGCACCACCTGCGCGGCCAGGTCGCAGGGCGGCACGGAGGCCAGGCCGCCCCCGTACTTGCCGATCGGGGTCCTGACGGCGGACAGGACG
>JASHYW010000311.1 GCA_030042885.1 Streptosporangiaceae bacterium
GCCCTGGAAGGCATATACGGGCTGCGGGTGCCGTCCATTGAGGCCGCCGCGGTGGTGGGTACGGCCGACGATTGCGCGCGCGGGCTAGCGCAGGTCGCCGAGGCCGGCGCGGAGCTGATCCTGATGACCACGCTGTTCGACCAGGCCGAGCAGATGGAGCAGCTTGCCGCCGTCGTCTTGCCCAAGCTCGGCTAGGGCCCACGAGACCCGGCGAGCAATCGCGGTGTTTCAGCTGATACCCGGGCCGGTGCGCGGCTGCATCATGGCCTGCAGCATGGTCACCACCGCGGGGTATCCCACGTCTTGCCAATCCGGGGTCAGCAGGCCGTAAGGCTCCGGAGCGCCCCACTGGTTCAGGATCTGGTTAGTCCCAGGCCTGCTGCTCTGGCCGTGCGTCGGGTTGAGGGCCCACCAGCACCAGTCGACGTCGGCCTCTTTCAGCCAGGCCTGGATGTTGGCCCACCATGTGCCGCCGCCGGGGGACGACAGCGAGCTGGCGTCGCCGCCGAACTCCCCGACCCATACCGGGGCGATCCCCTGGTTGAGGATGTACCCTCCGGCCTTGGTCATCTGGGCGAAGTAGGCGGCCTGGGACTGGCCCTGGGGGTGGCTGTCCCAGGAATAGTCGTGCATGCTGTAGACAACCTTGTTCGGCTGCGCGAGCCGGACTTGGTGGCTGGCCACGCCGGTCAGGTCGCCGGCGTAGTTCAGTCCCTCGCAGATGATCAGCGGATGCGGGTTGATCTGGTGGATCAGGTTCCCGACCGTTGTGTACATGGCGGCGAAATCGGTTTCCACCGCGGTCCCCCATGTCGGGCCGAGAGGCTTCCCGCCCACCGTCGCGTGGCGGGGCTCGTTCTTGATGTCGATCGCGGCGGCCAACGGGTTCGAGGCGTATCGCCTGGCGATGTCCTGCCAGGTCGCGGTGAACTGCGCGACCTCCCAGCGGTCGTTGAACCACAGGCCGTTGGTGTCGTCGTTGGAGCAGCACCAGCCGAAGTCGAGCAGGTGGCAGTTGGGTATGACGATCAGGCCCTCGTCGGTAAGCGCCTTGACGCAGGCGTCGTAGACCTGGATCGGCGTCGACCCCTGCAGGTCGGGGTTGGCGAGGAGATACTGATCGGGGACCGGAGCGGTCTGCCCGGTCATCCACAGACTGAACGGAAGCCGCACGCAGTTGAACCCCTGCGCGACGATGAGCTTGGCCAGCGCGCAGAGGTCCGTGCGATCCAGGCCGACCGGCACCCCGATGTCCTCGCTGCCGCCGTACCAGTTCACCCCGGCCAGGCGGACCCGCTTGCCGTGGGCGTCGACGATGAACCGGCCGCTCGTCGACAAGGGCGTAGCAACCGTCAAACCGTCACCGCCAATCACAACAGACCCCGCTAACAGTCTCAGGCGGCGCGGGTCTGGCAAGCGGCGGGACGCCTGCCCGGGCCAGCGCGAGGGGGCCGGGGACGGACGCACCACGGTCCGTTCGGCAGAAAAGTCTTTCACTAGGTATGGGCATGCGCATCGGATTCGGTGCCCCGCGCTGAGACAGTTCCCGGACGGCGGGCGCTCAGCGTCGTGAGGGCTGGGCGGACATTCCCTCGCGGTGGGCGATGGCGGCGGCCTCGGTGCGGCTGGCCGCGCCGAGCTTGCCAAGGATGTTGGACACGTGCACGCTGGCCGTCTTCGGCGTGATGAACAGCACGGCAGCGATCTCCCGGTTGCTGCGGCCCGCGGCGAGCAGCCGGAGCACCTCACGTTCCCGGCTGGTCAGCGAGGCGAGCACGTCGCCGCCCGGTCCGTCGTGCGGTGCGGTTCCGATCCTGGCCCGGCGGGCGAGGTCGGCGAGTGCCGCGCGCAGCGGCCTGGCGCCGAGCCGGTCGGCCGTCTGCGCCGCCTGATGCCATTGCTCTTCGGCCTCGTCCCTGCGGCCTGCCTCGGCCAGGGCCTCGGCCAGCCGCCAGCGGGTACGGGCGATCTCGTAGACGTAGGCGGGACCGAACGCGTCCAGCACCGCCCGCCACGCCTCCGGGTTGTTGTCGCCGCTGGCCCTGCCGTAGTGCGCCTCGGCCCGGGCGAGCCAGCCGCACCCCTCCGGGCCGAGGATGAACTTCGGCCGCATGGGGTACGCCGCGCCGTCGCGGGCGATCTGGCGCAGCTCGGCCGCAGCGGCCAGTTCGGCCGCCAGGGCCTGGTCGTCTCCGGCGACCCGGGCCTGGATCGCGCGGTCAGCTCGCGCGCTCAGGGCCACCGCGGCCGGCCGTATGACGGCCGGGCTGTAACCCCATGAGGGCTCATAGGCCAGGTCGATGGCGATCTGGGCCTCCGCCAGAGCCTGCCCGGTATCGCCCTGCCAGAGGGCATGCTCGGCGAGCAGGCCGCGCGCGATGAACCCGTCGAACCCGTAGGCTCCCCAGAACGGCTCGATCCAGGCCCGCCGTTCCGCCACGGCCGGATTGCCGCGCGCCACGTCGATGAACAGGGCCATGGACGACAGGTATGCCTCGGGCGGGCTGGTCACCCGGATCGGGAAGCCGTCGGCGATCTCCTGCGCGTGGTCCCACTTGCCGTCCGCGAAGTGACACTGGAATTGCAGGTGCTGCACGTCGAGGCCGAACGGCGCGAGGTTGAGCCCGGCATGCTGGGCCCGGGTCGTGCCCTCGTGGGCCACGGCGGCGCCGGTGGCCAGGTCGCCGCGCTCCAGGTGCGCCCGGGCCAGGTAATACGCCGCCCGCAGTTCCACGCCGATCATTTTGGCCTGGCGCGCTTGCCGGTGCGCCTCGGTGAGCAGCCTGATGGCCTCGTCGTTGTGACCCTGGCGATTGCTCAGGAAGCCGAGCGTCACCAGCGCGTCGGCCTCGACCCACGGCGCGCCGGCGGCTCGGGCCGCGGCGAGCCCGTGCTCGGCCCATTCCCTGGCCGCGTCGTCATCGTCCCCGACGAGCAAGGTGTTGGCATAGGTGGAGATCGCTCGCGCGCGCTGCCAGGTCGGCGGCTCGGCGGGGACCGCCTCAACCGTGGCCCGGGCCACCTCGACGGCCTCGGTGAGGGCCTTGAGGTCATCGGCCCGCATCAGGTAGAAGGCCAGGCGCTCGCCGATCCTGGCGGCCAGGTTGGCCTCTTCGAGGCTGGCGTCGCCTGGCCTGGCGGCGAGGGCCTGCCGCAGCCGGCGCAGCAGGTGCACGGCACGCTCGTAGTCGCCACTGTCGGCCGCGTTGGTCGCGGACAGCAGGCCGAGCTTGCCGCGGGGCATGCCGGCCGTCTTCTCCGGCTCGGTCACCCGCTCCCACAGGGCGAGCGCCTGGTCGTAGTGCCGGTGCGCCTCGGCCGGCGCGCCGAGCCGGTCCGCTTCATCGCCGGCCCGGACGGAGGCGGCGAAGGCACCCGGGATGTCATGGCTGGCCAGGCAGTGCTGGGCCAGTTCCGCGGCGGTGCCCGGCATGGCGAGCCGGTGCTCGTCGGCCAGCAGGGCGCTCATCGTGGCGTGCAGCCTGGTCCGCTCCCCCGGCAGCAGGTCGGCGTAGACCGCCTCCCGGAGCAGGGCGTGCCGGAACACGTAGCCTTCCGTGCCGTCGGGCACGAGTAGCTGGTGGGTGACCGCCTCCCGGACCGCCGCCTCGTACTCGGCGGCCTCCAGGCCCGAGGCCGCCGCCACCAGCTCGTCGTCGGCCTTCCGGCCGGCCACCGCCGCCGCGCGGAGCACCTGCTGCGCGGCGTCGGAAACCTGCTCGACCCGGCTCAGCAGCAGGGCCGCCAGCCCCGCGGGGAGAGCGCTGCGCTCGGCTCGGTCGCCGCTGACCGAGGCGGCCAGCAGTTCCTCCGCGTAGTAGGCGTTGCCTTCGGCGCGGGCCACGATATCGTTCAGCTCCGTCGCGCCGAGCCGGCCCGCGGCCGTGGCGGTCAGGTGCTCGGCCAGGGCGGAGGGATCCAGCGGCGCGAGGTTGACCGCGATGACGCTGGGCAGCCGCAGCAGCTCGGCCACCACCGGCCGCAGCGGGTGACGCCGGTGCAGGTCATCGGTCCGGTAGCTGCCGATCATGGCGACCCGTTCCCGGTGCAGCATCCGGGACAGGAACGTGACCAGGTCCCTGGTCGAGGCGTCGGCCCAGTGCAGGTCCTCCAGTACGAGCAGCACCGGGGCCGCGGCGGCGAGCTCGGCGAGCAGGCCGAGCACTCCGCCGAACATCTGCTGCCTGGCCAGGCCGGAGCGATCCTCGTCGGCTTGCCGCCCGTCGCCCCCCTCGGGGAGCAGCCGGCTCAGCGCGGGCCTGGAGCTGAGCGCCTCGCGCACCCCGGTGGACTGGGCCGCGCCGCGGAGCGCGTCGGCCAGCGGCAGGTAGGGGACGCTGTCGCCCAGCTCGGCGCACTGCCCGGACAGCACGGTAAAGCCGCGGCCCGCAGCCAGCCCGGTGACCTCGCCTATCAGGCGGGACTTGCCCACGCCCGCGTCGCCGCTGACCAAGGCCACGACGGAGCGGCCCGCCTCGGCGTCGTCGAGCAGCGTGAGCAGGCGGCCGAGCTCGTCGTCCCGCCCGACCATGCGCCCGGCCGACACCCGTAGCACCATGTGCACGAGTATCCCATCAGGCAGCGGTGATTCCGATTCGTTAAGCCGCCGGCTGCCCGCGAGCCAAAGGGGCGCGGCGCTGCCTGGACTGAGGAGCGAAGCG
>JASHYW010000312.1 GCA_030042885.1 Streptosporangiaceae bacterium
GTGCTTGATCAGCGCACCCGCATGCGCGGCAGGTTATCCAGGCTGCTGACAGCGACATCACATGTACGTGTGCATAACCACAGGTATGCGTGCATAACCGCAGGAAACCTGCAGCTCCTTCAGCAGATGGGCACAGAAAGCCGTCAGTAGAGGTGCGCAGATTGAGGACACGAGCCGCGAGCATGACGGCGTCGGCATGACGAAAGGAACACTGCATGCGAACATCAACAAGGGTCCGGAACGCGCTCATCGGGATCGTCAGCGCCACGGCGCTCACCGGGGGGTCGGTTCTGAAGAAATAAAGGACGAAGTCCGGCGCGGCGGGAAAGTCGCGCCGGACTCTGAAAAGCAGGCCGGACTGGGTGTGCTCACGCAAGGAGCCCTTGAACCAGCCAAGATAGGCAGCGGCTGCCAACGGGCACAGGTCTAGTCAACGCGAGGCTGGGGCCTATCGCAGATGCACCTGCGGCCGCAACGACCTGCTGGCGGCGGATGGAGACGTACTTTCGCGATATGTCGAGTGGCGTCGACTGTGATCCCGCAGAGGCGGCCGTGGAGTGGGTGCATCACTTACACTCATGATCCCGTGACGATGGATGATCCTGGAAAAACCGGACCGCACGTGTTCAATGTCCTGCGCGGGGAGGCCAGCCAGGTCCGGTCCACGCCGTTCGGCGACGTCGGGACGGTGTTCTCCGGGCACGGCATCGAGATGGTCTGGGTGAGTAAGCTGGCCGAGCCCATCGATGAGAACTGGTTCTCCTCCGATGAGGTTGACCTGATCCTCGTGGTTCAGGGTCAGCTGAAGTTCGAATTCGAATCACCCGGACAGCCCGACCGTGTGCTGAGCGCGGGGGAAGTGCTAGTGCTGCCCGCCGGAGCGCGGTGCCGGGCTTACCGATGGCCACGCGAGGCCCGCGAGGCGACCGTGTTCGTCGCCGCCTACCCAACTGGCCAGCACCGGCCGGCATCCGGGCACGCGGGATAAAGGACGCGCGGCTCAACGACACCCGCACACACTGGCCAACCGCTGGCGGGGCGGATGCGATCGACCACTCGCGGCAGCGGATGTTTCGCCCAATCGCGATGATGCATGAACATACAGCCTGATTGTGTGCGGCCGACGGCTGTACCCGGGACCGTCATACAGCAGACGACGCAAGGAACTCTTGAGAACGCGCGCCGACCGCCGGCACGCCGTTCTGCGCGGCGGCTCCGCCGAGTTGCGGCAGATCGCCAGGGGCCGCGGGCTGGGCGCGAGGCTGTGCGATAGAACTGTGACATGGAGACCTGGGATGCGATCCGGGCACGCCGCAACGTGCGGCAGTACACAGACCAGCCGATTGCCCGCGGGGACCTCGAGCGGATCTGCGAGGCCGGACGGCGGGCACCGTCATCGCGGAACTGGCAGCCGTGGAACTTCGTGGTCGTCACCGGGCGCGAGCAGCTCGTCGAGCTGGCCAAGGCGTGGCCCCAGGGCGGTCGGCACATCGCCCAGTCCGCAGCGACGATCGCCTTGGTGGCGCGGCAGCCCGAGGACCAGATGCACCACGACTGGCTGATGTATGACTTCGGCCAGGCCACCGCGAACATGATGCTCGCCGCTGCTGACCTGGGCATCGGCTCGGGCCACTCGGCGGTCAGGGACCAGGGCCAGGCGCAGCGGGTCCTGGGGTTCCCCGACGGCTACCTGGCCGTCTACCTGATCGGCCTGGGCTACCCGGCCGACCGGCCGCTGCGGCCGATCGCCAGACCGGACCGCCGGCCGTTCGACGACGTTGTGCACTGGGACCACTGGTAACGGCCCGCTATACCGCAGGCGTGATCGCGATCAAAGGGAACGTGGCCTTCGTGATCGATGATGTAACCTCGAGCACCGCTCGAGTACCCCTGGTGGAGAAGATGGCGCGCCAGCAGTACGCCATGCTCTGACCTCGTTTGCTCGGCAGAGTCGACGCCCCCGCTGGCTGAGCCGCGATGTCTTCAGGGGCACCATCTGCTACCTCGCGTCGCTCCAGCCAGCGATACCGCCAATGTCTGGAGCCCTTGGCATCTATTTCGCTGAAATCACCTTACTCTCCGCGGCTGCCCTGTCCGGGGCTGCCCTGTCCAGGGCCCTGTCCGGGGCTGCCCTGCGGTACATAACTCTGTGCAGTGTTTGTTACGGATTTAATACCGAAGTAGGCCGTGGTCATCGTGCCGATGGCGGTAGCAGCGGTCAAGATAGCGACAATCGAAGAAGAGGCCGCCGAGGTACTCGACGTCTTGACGATCCCCCAGACGGCAGCCACAGCAATAACCACATCACTGACTGCGATCACCCACAGACCTGTCCATGACCGCGTTCGCCGAACGGCGTTGTCAGGAGGATTGTTGCTTCGGTTTGACGGCCAATCAGGACCGCCAGCGGCCGCACCGCCAGCGGCAGGACCGCCAGGCTATGGACTCTCAGTCATTAACTCCTCCAGAGATCGACGAATTTATCGCCGCGAGGGACAGTCCATACTGGCGTCAGGCGCCTCATAGGAACTGGGCTTTCGCCTCGCTATAGAATCTTGTTAAATAGCACCACTCACCCAAATGAGTACAGAATCTGCCAAACCGGATTCTTGGCCTCCGCCATCACCTCCAGTCGGCTCACAGCCTGCTTTACCATGGAATGGGCAGATTCCGCAACACCAAGCCCTTTTACAGGGATATTCAGCAGACTGAGCCCCACTGCAGGGCCACTGCAGGCCAACGCACTCATTTCGACATGATGGAGTGGACATCTCGGCGAGTCGGCAGGCGGCCGACGTAATGCGGCGCTACCGGCGGGGTGCCACGACGGGCTTGATGGCAACCGCCCGCGGCCGCCGCCACAAACGGGTCGTTAAGGTAGTCACAGTCACCGCCGGGCTGGGATTCTCGCCCCCGCCTGTCCTGGACTGCGCAGCGCCCTGGCCGACCGCCAGGCCGTCAGCTACAGGCTTGATCCAGCGGCACGGTGGCGGGCGACAGCACGTGCATGTAGGTATTCAGCGAGTGGGCGCAGCTCAGGCTCCACTTCGCCTTCCCCAGCGAATTGATCGCGTACCCGGCGGTGACGGACTGGTAGCTATCTGAGACATCAATGGGAAAGTATGGGACGACGTCGACCTGGTTGTAGATCCGCCAGGACACGGTGCTCAGCCCGCCGTAGCGGGCGGCGAAGGCCGCGTCGCCTACCCGCGGCGAGGCAAATGTCCACGCCTGCGGCTCTAGCGCCGTGGTGGCGTTCAGGTCCGTGACCAGCAGTGTCGCCAGCGCGCCGCCGAGGCTGTGGCCGGTCACCACCAGCGGCAGCGAGGCAGGATCTAGGCCGACCGCCGGGCCACTGCTGGCCGCCTGGGCTACTTCGGCGGCGACGGCGCCCGGCGCTGACGCGCCCTCCTGGCCCGGCGCCATCGTGCCGATGCTGGCGTAGATGTCATAAAAGCCCCCGGCGACGTTCCCGCCGTTAGGAACCTGCGCGAACGGCACCAGATCCCAGTGGAAGTCATCCCACCATTCCATCGTCGATTCCG
>JASHYW010000313.1 GCA_030042885.1 Streptosporangiaceae bacterium
TGTTCCAGCATGGTGCCGATCGTCGTTGTGAACACCAGCCCGGTGTCGTGCCACAGCTCCCCCGCTTTCAGCCGGTCCGCGGCCTGTGCCGCCTTGCGCTGGCGCAGGGCGCCCACGACGATCTGCGCCAGCCGCAGGGTGCGGCGCGACTTCGGCGTCTTGGTGTCACCGCCAGCGCGGTCCGACCGCCAGACAGCCACCGTCCCCGCGTCCAGGTCGACGTGATCCCAGCGCAGCGCCCGGGCCTCCTCCGGCCGCAGGCCCGTCGTCAGCAACAGGACCACGTAACCATGCAGCGGGTGCGGATCACCGCCCGGCCGTTCCTCGGCAGCAGCGCGCAGCAACCGCTGCGCCTGCTCGACCGACAGCGCCTTTGACGGCCGCCCCTCGCTACCAGTGGGCGGTCGGACTAGCGCGGCCACATTCCGGCCGACCAGGTCATCGGCCTCGGCGTGCCGGATCGCCCGGACCAGGCAGTTGTGCGCGATCTGAAGCGACCGCGTCGACAGGTGACCACTCAGCTCCGCCAGCGCCGACCGGACGTCAGCCGCCGACAGCTTCTTTAGCGACCCTACATACCCTCTGACCTGGTGGGCGCAACTGGGTTCGAACCAGTGACCCCTCGCTTGTAAGACGCGCTCGGCCCGTCTCTGGACGTCGCCTGGCGTCGCCTGAGGCGCCACCTAGCTGTACTAATTGTCGCCGGACGTCGCCTTGCGTCGCTCGGCGTCTGCCTCCGTTGGCTCTCCGTTTGGCTCCCCGCATAACTCCGATAACGGAGACAACGCGGCCGCAGGAATTGCGGTCGTAACGTGCCGGAGACACGGAAAATTCTTCCTGGAAACACGGAACATTATCAGCCGAATCGCGGAACTACTCCGGTAGCATCGGGAACATGCGCGGAGTACTGACCGGCTTGGCGAAGCGACGGCTTGGGGAGGTCGTGGAAGCCCGACTCGCCGAAGAGCCGGTGGTAGCCCTCAACGGGCCGCGCACCGTAGGCAAGAGCACCCTGCTCAGTCAGCTAGCCGGGCGCCTGAGACGACCAGTGATCGACTGCGACGACCTAGCGACAAGAGTGGCTGTGCGAGACGATCCGGCTAGGTTCGTCGAATCGGACCAGCCCGTCCTGATCGACGAATACCAGCACGTTCCTGAGCTGCTGGATGCCATCAAAGCCCAGCTCAACCGGGATCTTCGTCCCGGCAGGTATGTCCTGGCCGGCTCAACGCGGTACGCGACCCTGCCCGAAGCCGCGCAAGCCCTGACCGGGCGCGTGGACATCATTCCGGTGCTTCCGCTGTCTCAAGGCGAAATCGACGACGTACGCGAGACCTTCGTCGCCAGACTGCTCGACGGCGTCGGCATCGAGATGGCCCTTTCGCAGGCTGCGACGACCCGCGACGAGTACGCCCAGCGGTCGACCTCGGGCGGTATGCCGGTGGCCCTGCGCCGCCCACCCGGTCGTTCCCGTTCTCGCTGGTTCTCCAACTACGTCAACCTGGTCATCGACAAGGATGTCCTGAACATCTCGCGAGTCCGGCAGCGCGAGATGCTGCCCAGGCTGCTCCGCCAGCTCGCGGCCCGATCCGGCCAGGTCCTCAATATGGCGGCCATCAGCGGAGCCATCGGCCTGGAAAAGTCCACGACGGAGAACTACATCAAGCTCCTGGAAGCCGTCTTCCTGATCCAGCGGCTGCCCGCCTGGGGCACGACCTTGGGCTCACGCGTCACCAAGCACCCGAAGGTACACCTTGTCGATTCCGGCGTGATGGCTTGGCTGCTGAACCTTACCCCGCAGAAAATCGCTCAAGCTGCACCTGCAGCTCTCACCGAATACGGGCACTTGCTCGAAACCTTCGCCGTTGGAGAGACACTCAAGCAAGCCAGCTGGTCCGATGCGCCGGTGGCCGCCGGTCACTTCCGCACCGAATCCGGCGACGAGGTCGACCTCGTGCTAGAACGCGACGACGGTCAGGTAATCGCCGTCGAGATAAAGGCAGGCTCCCGGATCAGCGGCGAAGACTTCCGCGGTCTCCGTCAGCTGAAAGAGCGCCTCGGCCCCCGGCTCGAGGAAGCGATCATCCTGCACACCGGCGAACACGCCTACAGGCACGATGGCTGGATCACCGTCCTGCCGCTAGACCGGCTCTGGGCGTGACGTCGTAGTCCCTCTTGGCCGTCATGAGGACGGCGCCAGGTCGTCGTGACGCCCTCGTGCTAAAAAGGAGATCGGACGGACAGAGATCATGGACCCCCAGCCGCACGTCCGGCCCACCTTGTTGTAGAGCCACCCGATCGCGGAGTATCCGCTGGCAACTGGAGGTGCTCGAGCTGCTTGCCCACCAGGTTTGGCGCGGAGACGATGTGAATCCCGACCTTTACCGGCACCTCGCCCGGTGGCTCATCGGGCGGAGCGCGCAGGGGCGTGAGGTCGGATGATGGCGCAGCCGCCGCTCTGGCGCAGGCTCTACGACACCGCGGAGCGTGCCGTCGCGCCGCGCCTGGAGTCGGTGGTGCGGACTGAGCACTTCGCCCGGGGCGCCGCACTGGCTGGCTGGGCGCAGGCTACCGCCCGGACGCAGGTCGCGGCGTTTTCAGCGCGGGTGTGGCACTTGGTGAACCTCCCTGCGGGCACCGACATCTCCCGGCTCCGGGCACAGGTCGGCGCGCTGGACCGTGAGGTCCGGCGGCTCGCGCTCCACCTGGAGCAGCAGGCGCACAACGATGCGCGCACCGACGGGAAGGAGACGGACGGTGCCGACGCTCGACCCCCATAGCGTGCTCGAGCGCGTGCGCCGCGACGTCGAGCGCAACGCCTTCCGCGCCCGTAACGGGATCCGCCTGGCCGCCGGCGCCCGCCCCTCCGTCGGCTGCACACCCAAGGACGTCGCGTGGCGTCGCGGCCGAACTGAGCTGTGGCACTACCGCAACGACGACGTCCGGTTCACCCCGCCGCTGCTCATCGTGTTCAGCCTGATCAGCCGCAGCTACATCCTCGACCTCTCCCCCGGCAACAGCTTCGTCGAGCGCCTGCTCAAGGCGGGCTTCGACGTGTGGCTGCTCGATTGGGGTGTTCCCGACGAACGCGATGCGCAGAACCGGCTCGAGGATTACGTCGACGAGTACCTCCCCGCCGGGATCGCCCGAGTGCTCGCGCTGACCGGCCGGGACCAGGTCAACCTGCTCGGCTACTGTTTCGGCGGCGACCTGGCCCTGCTGCACGCCGCGCACCATCCTGACTCTCCGCTGCGCAGCATCACCGTCATGGCGACCCCGGTCGACTTCCGGCACATGGGGCCGCTTGCGGACGTGTTCGGCGTCGGCGGGCTGGACGTCGCCGATGTGCTCGATGCGGACGGCAACGTGCCGCCGCAGGTGGTACTGCTGGGCTTCCGCACGCTCAAGCCGACCTCCGAGGTCACCCGCTACGTCGACCTGTGGGAGCGGCTGTGGAACGACGAGTACGTCGCGGCCTACCAGGCGATGACTGCGTGGTCAGACAACCATGTGCCGTTCCCCGGGGCCGCGGCGGAGCAGGTGGTGCAGATGCTCGTCAGGGACAACGGCATGGTCACCGACCGGCTGACCGTCGGGGGTGACCGCGTGCACCTCATCGACGTCCGCTGCCCGTTCCTCACCGTGCTCGCCAACCGCGACCACATCGTCCCAGAGCCCGCTGCCGCGCCGCTGATCGAGCTGGTCGGCGCGCCCGATAAGTATGAGCTGCGCCTGGACGCGGGCCACATCGGGCTGGTCGTCGGGAAGACCGCCGCCCGGACTACCATCCCGACGATCATCGACTTCCTGCACCAGCGCAGCGAGGTGAGCACGTGACGATCATCGAGCTGCGCCCCGAGCACGCCGCCGCGCTGAGCCGGTTCTTCGCCGAGCTGCCCGCGGGCGACCTCACGTTCATCGAGGAGGACGTCACCGACCCCGCGCGGGTACGCTCGTGGCTGGCCGCGACCAGCGGCTGCTGGCTCGCGGTCGACGACCGCGTCCCCGGGCAATCCACTGTCACCGGGTATCTCAGCGTGCGGCGCCTGCCCGGATGGTCGGACCACGTCGGCGAGATCCGCCTCGTTGTGCACCCCGCGCACCGCCGCGCCGGGTTGGGCCACGCGCTCGCTCGGCACGCACTGGTCCAGGCGGTAGAGGCGGGCCTGCGCAAGCTCGTCGTCGAGCTGGTCGCTGACCAGGAGCATGCGATCGCCATGTTCACCGCGCTAGGGTTCACCGGCGAGGCGCTGCTGCGCGACCACATCCGCGACCGGGACGGACGGCTGCGAGACCTGGTCGTGCTCGCACACTACGTCGATGAGACCTGGGCGGCGATGGCCACGATTGGCCTGCCGGAGGAGATGGATGCATGACAATCCTGGACAGTTCCGCCCTCGACGACCGGGACCGCGATCGTGACCGCTTCGGCACCCGACCACGGCTACTAATCATGTCGGTGGGTCCCGCACCGTGGGTCGGGTCGGTACCCTGGTCTGTCGCTGCTGCAGGCCATCCCAGCCCCTGGCTCGAGCGCACGACCGGACAAGCCGCAGGACAGTTCGCGATCCGCACAGGATAGGGCTCGTGGCGCGCGGACTCCCTGGACCCGACCAGCGGGGAAGCGCACAACGGCATTGGCCAGGGTCTTCTACGGGGGCGATCCGCCGCCCGGAGCGCGACCCTTTACCAGGTCCATGAAGTCCTCTGGAGGGGATCGCCATGACGTCACGCCAACCCGCCAGCGGCCGGGCACAGCAGTCTCGCAGGGCCCACAAGCACGAGTTGCAGAGGAGCTGGTGATGACTCAGGTGTACCGTACGCTGCGGGTCGCGCCGAGCGACGAGGGTGTACTCGGCGTGGTGATTGACGCGCCGCCGATGAACCTCATCGGGCCGGAACTGGTGCGCGACCTGGTGGATCGAGGTCGGCGCCGGCGCGCTCCCGGGCGCGGGCGGCGTGCAGCACCTGGCCCGGCTGCTGGGCCGGGGCCGGGCCATCGAGGCGATTCTCGGCGCGGACGACTTCGGCGCTTAGGTTGCCGAACGGTACGGCTGGATCAACCGGGCCCTGCCGGACGCCGACCTGGACGCGTTCGTGGCCCGGCTCGCGCGGCGCATCGCCTCCTTCCCCGCCGACGCGGTGCGATCTGCCAAGCGCGTGCTCAACGAGCTGACCATGCCCGGCGCGGACGCGATCCGCGCCGACGCCTGCCGGTTCCACCAGCTGGTCGTCTCAGACGCTGCCCAGGCGCGCACGGCCGCCCTGTTCGCGCAGGGCCTCCAGACCCGCGGCCCGCTCGAACTCGACCTCGGCGACCGTATCGGAGCCCTTTGACAGGGAAAGCAGATCCGACGCCGCACAGTTAACACCGCACAGTCGACTTTGCACTCAGGTCAGCTGAATAGCCGGTCCATGACTTCGGCGCCGCGGCGGAGCTCGGCCACGATCACCTTCCGGTAGACCGTCTCGGTCGTCGCGGTGCCCTTGTGCCCGACGAGGTCGGCAATGTCTTCGAGCGGCATCCCGTCGGAGCTGAGC
>JASHYW010000314.1 GCA_030042885.1 Streptosporangiaceae bacterium
GTCCCGGCACGTCGGCCAGGTCTGGGTGCCGAGGGCCGGGTGGGTGCGGTTCCGTTGGTCCCGTCAGGTGCCGTTGGGCGCAAAGCACGTGGATGCGAAGCCGCGCGAGAGCCAAGCGCGCTTCCCGTGCACGGCGTGCGGTTTCGCCGACCACGCGGATGTGAACGCGGCCAGGAACATCGCGGCGGGGCACCCCACCCACCTCCCCATCCCCCTTCACTGGCGGGGAGGCTTCCGGGTTGCCGGGCCTGCGAACCGCGAACCTCAACTGCTTGCCTCCTGACCCGGGCGCGAGTAGCTGGAATCCCCCGCATTCAGGCGGAGGAGGATGTCAAGAACGAAATGTACTGACTTAATCGCTGAGCTCAAACCCGGCCCGGCGCCGACGGGCCGCGACCGCCGGTCCAGCGTCCTATCCTGGTGTGGGACCAGGAAAGACCACTTTGACCGAACGGAGCCGCGTGTCCCGCCCTCGTCTGGATGCACCTGATCCGGTGGCACCGGCGCAGCCGGGCGCGCCGACCCGGCTCACGCTGGCCGGACGCGGACGCGGGCGGCCGCCGCGGCATCTGGCCGACCTGACCATGGCCGAGCGCCGCGCCGTGGTGGCGGACCTCGGCGAGCCGCCGTACCGGGCCGTGCAGCTGTCCAGGCACTTCTTCGGCCGGTTCACGCACGAGGCCGACGAGATGAGCGACCTGCCGCGGGCGTCGCGTCACCGGCTGGCGGACGCGCTGCTGCCCCGGCTGCTGACCGCGGAGCGCGAGCTGTCCTGTGACGCCGGGACCACGCGCAAGACGCTGTGGCGTGCCTTCGACGGGGCCCTGATCGAGTCGGTGCTGATGCGATACCCGGACCGGGTCACGATATGCGTCTCGTCCCAGGCCGGCTGCGGCATGGGCTGCCCGTTCTGCGCGACGGGGCAGGCGGGCCTGACCCGCAACCTGTCCACGGGGGAGATCGTGGCTCAGGTGGTGGCGGGCGCCCGGCTGCTCGCGGCAGGCGAGGTGCCCGGAGGGCCGGGCCGGGTCTCCAACGTGGTGTTCATGGGCATGGGGGAACCGCTGGCCAACTACGCGAGCGTGGTGGCGGCGGTCCGCAGGCTCACCGATCCGGTGCCGGAAGGCCTGGGCATCTCCCACCGGTCGGTCACCGTCTCCACGGTCGGCCTGGTGCCCGCCATCGCCCGGCTCGCTGGTGAGGGTCTCCCGGTGACGCTGGCGCTATCCCTGCACGCCCCGGACGACGAGCTGCGGGACACGCTGGTGCCGGTGAACCGCCGGTGGAAGGTCGACGAGGTGCTGGCCGCCGCGTGGGGCTACGCCGCGGCCACCGGACGCCGCGTCTCGATCGAGTACGCCCTGATCAGGGACGTCAACGACCAGCCCTGGCGGGCCGGCCGGCTGGGGTCGCTGCTGGCCGGACGGCTGGCGCACGTCAACCTGATCCCGCTGAATCCGACACCGGGGTCGAAGTGGACCGCGTCCCGGCCCGCCGCGCAGCGCGAGTTCGTCCGCCGCCTGGCCGCTGCCGGGGTGACAGTGACGGTCCGGGACACCCGCGGCCGGGAGATCGACGGCGCCTGCGGCCAGCTAGCCGCCTCGGCCCGGCCGTGAAAACGCTCCGGCTCGTGACCGGGGGCCGCCGGGTGCCCCCGGAGCGCCGGGAGCCCCCGGAACGCCGGGAGCCCTGGGGCCGGCGGCGGGCCGGGCTGCGATGGCGAGTGGCGCACTGGGGGTGGGGAGCGGTCCAGCGGGCCGGGGCGGTGACGGCGGATACCCCGGCGGGCCGCAGGTTCGCCGCCTTCGGCCGCGGGTCGATCGCGGCGTTCCCGGCCGGGTCGGTGTTCGGGGAGCGCTGGATTGCCGTGGGCGCGGACACCCTCATCGGCGCCTTCGTCACCCTGTCGGCGGGGATGGTCCCGGGCCAGGATCTCGGCCCGGCGCCGGTGCTGCGGATCGGCGACCGCTGCGTGATCGGCCGGGGCAGTCACATCGTCGCCCATCATTCGCTGCTGATCGGGGACGACGTGTTCACCGGCCCCTACGTCTACATCACCGACCAGAACCACGGATACGCCGACCCGGACGAGCCGATCGGGCGGCAGATGCCGCAGAACGCGGCGGTCTCGATAGGTTCCGGCAGCTGGCTGGGCGCCGGGGCGGTCGTGCTGCCGGGCGCATGCATCGGCCGCAACGTGGTGGTCGCGGCGGGCTCGGTGGTCCGCGGCACGATCCCGGACCGGTGCGTGGTGGCGGGCGTGCCGGCCCGGGTCGTCAGGGAATACGTGCCAGGTGACGGCTGGTGCTCGCCCGGTTCAGCGGGACCCGCGCTGGTCCGGCCCGGGCCGGAAGGTCACCAGGGCGCTGGGGCCGCGCCAGCCACGGCCAGGTCAGCTGGCCCTCCCGGGGAACGCTTCGAGGGCGTCGCGCAGTCGCCCGACGCGCCCGGCTAGCTTGGTGCCACAATCTCACGTTCTCGCCTCGCCGCCGCCCCAGCACGCGATGAATTCTCCCTCTTGTACAGCCAAGCGCCAGGCCCGGCTCATTCAGTGGCCCGCTTGTCCTGCATCTTCGGCGTGAAGACCTCACCGCGGAGCGCGCGCTCGACCAGACCGACCGCGCGGGCGGTGGCGGCCAGCCTGGCGCCCTCCTTGCGGTAGGCGGCCAGGACGGCATCGATCGCGTGCGGCGGTAGCTCCCCGGCCAGCTCGGTTCGCGCCGTCCGGTAGCCCTGGCGCGCGCCCTCCACGCAGGCTTTCGTGTGGTACCTGGCCATCGCGGCCAGCGCCACCGGATAGCGGCGCAGCACCCCGTGCAGGCGGTAGTCGGGCGGCACCACGTCAAGCAGCCAGGTGACCGCGGTGGATTCGAACTCCTCGCTGCCGGGCGGGTGCACGCCAGCCGGCCACCCGGGCGGTGTATACGCGGCCATCCCGGCAGTATACCTTGTTATCGAACTCGTATTCGTGCGCGGTCTTGCCGTCGGGCGCCTTGAGTCAACTCGCAGGCCGGCGCGGATCTGGTCAACCGGCGGGCAGGGTGGGCGTTTGCCTGGCTCACGTGCTCCCCTAACAGGACAACGGCCCCATCCACCCGCTCTGAGCCGACGTCATGCCCCCCATGGGTCGCCGGCGGCAGGATCCTTCCCGAAGACCTGCCGCTGCAGGGCGCGCGCCGAAATCGACATCCCGCAGACTCCGCTGGGCAGCTTGTCGTTGGCAGCCGCCCACTTGGCCCACTCGGTGAGGTCCTTCCCGGCCACGGTAATCGCGCCGTTGACCTGATACCAGGTGTTGAATCTGGTGACTGTGGCGGGTGTGATGACGATGTTGCCGTCGCGCAGCCAGGCTGGCGGGCCGGAGAAGATGGAGTCGGAACGCCCCAGGGTTCCCTGGCTGAGCATGCACTGCACGAGCAGGGCCGGGGCGTCGGAAAGCCGGAACTGGACGGCCTGGCCACTGGTCTCGGACGGGATGGGCGTCGCCGACGAGCACGCGGTGGCCGTGCAGGCGAGCAGGACGGCGGTGGCCGCCCAGGCGCGATGCCGTCGGCGCAGCCAGCTTGCCGGGTACGCTCTCACGGACCCTCGCAGGGTGTCACTGGCTGGGTGTTCAGGCCGCTTGTGTCATCGCGCAGCGTGCGCGGCGCTGCCTGGCGGCTTCGATCCTGGTCAATGCGGATCTCGTCGCTGCCGCTCATCCGGCTCCCTCGTGTGATCAGCTTCTCATTACCGTGACGGCCGACGGCGCGATCCGGTTCGAGGCGGAAGACGCGGTTAGTCTAACCGGCGGCATCGCGCCAGACAGATAACCGGGGCACTTGCGAATCGTGTCTCGGGTCGGTGCCACCGGGGACCCTTGCTCGCCACGATTGCAGACCAACAGAAGCAATTCAGCGTGGCGTTCCCGGAAATGTCCTAGCCCGGTGCTAGAATCGAACTAGTGCATGATCAAATACCCGGCCCGCGTTCCGCATCGTCTGGGTATAGCAAGAATCAGCAAAGAACAGCAACGAT
>JASHYW010000315.1 GCA_030042885.1 Streptosporangiaceae bacterium
CGGCGGCCCGTCGGCCAGGTCAGCAAGGCTGGTCAGAGCGGGAACAGCTCCTGCTGTTCCGCCCGCAGCTCGTCGACCATGCGACCGGTCGGGACCTCGACGTCGTCGTACGTGATGACCTCGTCGATATCCACCGCGCGCCGCAGTCGGCAGCCCTCGGCCACGCCCATCGGCAGCAGGCGCTCGGTACGGGTTATGTCGGCCCGCTCCGCCTGCGCGTAGGTGTCATAGCCCCCCAGCCCGTCCAGCACGTGGCCGGCCGGGAGCGAACGCTTGGCCGTGGTGATCGCTTCGACGCGCGGGCCGCCGAGAGGCGAGACGGTGGCGTCATTGAACAAGACGGCCCGGGCGATGCTGTTGGGCACCTCGAAGTGACACAGGTGGTACGGGGTGTAGAAGCTGTAGAGCGGGCCGGTGCCGAGCTTGTAGAGCTCGAGGTAGTGGCGCTGGCGTGGGTCCTCGTGCGTCGCCATGCAGTAAATGCCGGGACTGGGTTTGGCCCCGACCACGTAGTCGACGATCCCACCGTGCGCGCGCAGCATGTCGATGTCGTAGCGGGTCGTAAGTTCGTCGACGTGTCCCTCGTGATCCCAGCCCAGCATTCCCCGCTTCGCTACGGTCATGCCTGTGGCATTCGCCACGGTCGCTTGCTCGAAGGAGATCTTCGTCCCGTCGGCAAAGCTCGTGACCATGTAGGTGTTCTGCCCCCAGCGCCTGGCGAAGCCCTCCTGCGTCGTCGGGTTCCGGTGTTCGTCCTGGAGGCCCTTGATGTTTCCGAGCAGCAGCGGAGTGCAACCCAACTGCCGGACGAAACGCCACAGGTTGACCTGGACCCCGGGCTGGTCGCCATCGCAGCCACTCACCACGATCCCGGCCTTCTCCGCCTTCGTCCGCAGTAGCGGACCCAAAGTCCCGTCCAGCTCGGCATTCATGAGAATCATGTGCTTGCCGTTCTCGATCGCGGACATGGTGACGCGGGCACCGTACTCGACGGCTCCGGTTACCTCGCAGAGCGCGTCTATTCCGCCCGCCTCGGTCAGGGCGTACGGATTCTCGGTGACAGCCGGTATGCCCTGGGAAATCGCGCGCTCGACACCTCTCGCGTCGTCGACTTCGGCCAGTTCGGTAATGCCCAGCTCTTCATAGGCCCGGCGCGCGTTCGCGAGATGGCGGTTGGCCACGGCCACCAGGTGCATGCCCGGCGTCGCGTTGATGATGGTATTGGCCAGGCCCCGGCCCATGAAGCCGGCACCGATCATCCCGACCCTGATCGGGTTTCCGTCGCGTTCACGCTGCTGGAGAATACGGTCGACGATGATCATAGGGGCTGCTCCTCGAACAGTGGCCAGGACGCATCCTGCGCGGAGATGACCGAGACGGGAAGCGGCCAGTCTAGGCCCAGGGCCGGATCGTCGTAGCGCAAGCCGCGCGCCTGATCCGGGGCGTAGCGGTGGCCGACGAAGTAGAGCACCTCGACGTCGTCAGTCAGGGTCTGGAAGCCGTGCGCGAACAGCGGCGGGACCTGAATGGCCCGGCGGTTCTCCCACGTCAGCTCGACTTCCACGTGCTTCAAGAAGGTGGGAGAGTCGGGGCGCAGGTCGACGATCTGGTCGAGCACCGCCCCTCTGGTGCAACGGACCAGCTTGGGCTCGAGGGCAGGTGCGCACTGCCAGTGCATCCCGCGGATGGTCCCTCGTCTGGGGCTCCACGAGACATTGCACTGCACCACGGTGGCGGGAAGCCCGGCGGCGGCGAACTCGTCGACGCAGAAACTGCGGGCGAAGAATCCGCGCTCGTCCCGATGCGGGTCCAGGTCCACCAGCATCGGCCCATCGATGTCAGTCGGCGTGAAATGCATAATCGCGCTACCGTGTCCTTCCCGTCCGGACCAGCCCCAGCGCGTGACGTGTCTGGGGCGGGCGTGGTTAACAACAGATCAATGACTTCGTGCACGTGAACGCCTCGGCATAGGGTGCCCGGCATTCCATTCCGCGCAGCCGGGCTAGTCCCAGGAATACCTCATCATCCCACCAATCGCGATTCCTCTGGGATGGGAAGCACTTGTTCAGCAGCTCTACCTTGCGCCGCGCCATGTCGGCCGGAAGCGGGAAATACATGGACGGACGGCCGAGGTCGCCATCCCATTTCGGGATCTCGTATGCGAGGTACAGCTGGTCGCGGAAGACGGTGGGCACGATCTCGGCTATAACCCGGTGATCCTGATGCGCGTCATCGCGTGAGGGCGCGACGATGAGGTCCGGCGAACATGATCGGGCTACCTGCTCAAGGGTTTCCTTCACCCGATCCCAGGCCGCGGGCAGCCGGCCCTCTGGCAGGTCGAACAGTTCGACGGTCAGGTCCGCCGCGGGCAGGAAGGAATGCGCCGCATCACGCGCTTCCAGCTGACGGCCGGTCGTTCCAGTCAGCACAACATAACGTGCCCGCAGGCCGGCCCGGCTCTCGGCGAGGCTGAGCAACATCCCGCCCGCGCCAATCTCGATGTCGTCGGGGTGCGCGCCGATAGCGAGCACGGACAGTTGCCGACCCGGCGATATCGTCAGTTGCAGTGGAAGCATGCGCGGCTCACCGTGGCGACACTATGGATACGGGCCTGGAAATCGGCCCGCCAGCTGGCCCGAACAAGCCTTCGTCAGCCTGCATGCTAGTGCCGGACCGTTCCGCATCCCAGATCATCCACGGGCATGTCCCCTTGTGGTACATCTCCTCTAGATGCGCGCGTTCCTTCACCGTGTCAGCGGGCGACCAGTATCCCTTGTACGGGTAGGCGAGGACGCGCCGTTGCGGGACCAGTCGCATAAGTGCATCCCCGACGAGGTCTTCGCCCTCGTGCAGGTGTTCGAAGATCTCCGGCCGCAGTAGGAAGTAGCCGCCGTTCTCCCACTGGCGCAGGTCGCTCATGGGCGTTACCTGCGTGATCAGCCCGTCTCCGTCGATGTCAACCACGTGATGTGACGACTGAGGGGGCACCGCGAGTAGGCCCGCCACGGCACTGCTGGCTTCGAATCTCGCGATCATATCGGGCAGCGGCGCATTCGTGAGCACATCGGCATAATTAGCCATGAACATCGCCTCGCCATCGACGTGATGGCGAACTCGGCGCAGCCGTTCTCCGATCGCGGAGTGCAGGCCCGTGTCGACGAAGGTGATTCTCCAATCGGAGATGTCGGTGCTGAACAGCTTAATATCGTGGGCGCCGTTCTCCAAGACGAAGTCGTTGGACCTCGTCTCGTCGTAGTTCAGGAAATAGTCCTTGATCGCAGTGGCGCCATAGCCGAGGCACAGTATGAAATCGGTGTGCCCGAAATGGGCGTAGTAACGCATGACGTGCCAGAGCAGCGGACGCTCCCCGACCATCCCCATCGGCTTGGGTACCAAACTGGCGGGGCTCTCGCGCATCCGCATCCCGAGACCGCCGCAGAAAAGTACGACCTTCACGATTTACACTCCCTATTCACGGGTCACGAAGCCTGGAGCAGGACGCGCAGTTGAGCCAGGCACCGCCCTCGGGTGGGACCGATGCTGCCGATGGGCAGGTCGAGTTGATCCGATATCTCGGCGTAGGAGGCGGGCGGATCGGCCATGAGCAGCTCGAGGAGCCGTTGCCAGCGCTTGGGTAGCCGGGACAGGGCATCGCGAACGACCTGATCACGTTCGGCGGCGAGAATACGCTCGTCGACCTCGGGGCCTGATGCGATGGCGCCGGTTAGGACCTCGTGATCGTGGGCGAGCACGACCCGTTTGCGCGCCGCCAGGCTGCGCAGGCACTCATTCCGTGCGGTCGCCGCCAGCCAGGAACCCACACGATCGGGATACTCGATCCGGTCGATGTGCTCGAGCAGGCGCAGCCACGTGGTCTGGGCCACATCGGCGGCGTCGCTCTCCACCAGCTTGAATTCGGAGGTAATGGCCCAGATAAGCCTGGCGAACTGATCGACCAGGCACTCCCACGCCCCCCGGTCTCCGGCAGCGGCACCACGCACCAGTCCCACGATGTCTGGAGCATCGCGGTCTTGCTCACCGGTCCTCGTCACTCCGCCCCTCCCTATGTGCACACGCACGAACCGTCAGCACCCCACGACTCCAAGGCGGGCTGCCGGCTGAGCGTATATATCGAGATTTCAGGCAAGATTTCATGCGTAGCGTGACTTGTAGTAGTCAGCTCCGATATCGTCGGCGGATAACCGTTAATAAGCCCCCGACCTCCACACCAGGACCCAAATCGTTTTCCACAGGATCTGGAGGTCCAGGGCGAACGACCAGTTCTCCACGTACCGCAGGTCGAGCCGCACCGATTCGTCCCAGCTCAGGTCCGATCGCCCGTTGACCTGCCAAAGACCAGTGATGCCCGGCTTCACCACGAGCCTGCGGCGGACGTGCTCGGCGTATCTCGCGGCCTCGTCCGGAAGAGCCGGGCGTGGGCCCACCAGCGACATGTGACCGAAGAACACGTTGAGAAGCTGCGGCAGCTCATCAATCGACCAGCGCCGTAGGTGCGCCCCCACTGCAGTGACACGGGGATCGTTGCGGAGCTTGAAGAGGATCCCATCACTGTCGTTACGCCCGAGCAGTTCCTGTTTACGCTGCTCGGCGTCGACGACCATGGTGCGGAACTTGTAGATCCGGAACGCCCGGCCGTCCTTTCCCACCCGCACCTGCGTGAAGAGCGCTGGACCGCGGTCGTGGAGCCGGATCATCACCCCGACAACGATCATCAGGGGGGAGAGCACGATCAGCGCCGCACCAGCGGTGCACCGATCGAACAGATCCTTGAGGAGCAGGCGTGCGCCGGACAGTTGCGGATGATCCACGTGCAAGAGGGTGAGCCCCGCCGTCGGCCGGATCGTGGTCCGCGGACCCGCGACATCAAGCAGGGCGGGCGAGACGCACAGGTCAGTACCGGTTTTCTCCAGCTCCCAGGCCAGGCTGCGGAGCCTGATGCCGTCCATTTCCGGGCAGGCGAGTACCGCAACCGTATCGGCGTCAAGAGCGCGCACGGCGGCCGTGACATCGTCGAGGCCACCGTGTACCGGCACTCCGGCGATCTCGGAGCATCCTGATGGCCTCGCCACGCAGGCGCCGACCACCGTCAACCCGTGGTAGGGCTCTCGTCGCAGTTCGCTGATCAGGTCGGCCACCGCTGGTTCATGGCCAACCGCCACGACGCTGAGCATGCACGATCCGGACAATCGTTGCCTGTGTAGTCGCTTGCGAATCAGGTACCTGGCGACCAGATCGAACATGGTGACGCTGGGCAGGGCAATCACCACGTAGCCTCGCGACAGCTGCAGGTTGACCGCAAACGAGAAGACCCCGACGGCCGCGGTGAGGCCCACACCGGCGTTCAGGACCTTGCGGAACTCATCAGAACCGGTCCCGACAAACCGAACGTCATACCCTCCGGCGAGCCAGAGAGCGGCGAGCCAGAGCACCGGCAACGCCAGGCTCAGCGCTACGTAGGTCCCCGTGACGCCGTGGCCGAAGCGAAGCTGGACTGCGGTGAACACGCCCAAGACGGCGCAACCGAGGTCAACCACGGCGGCCTTGCGCAGGTAATCCTTCGCCCATGCGGACGAACGCCTGACGCCCTGCCGCCCGTAACGTTCCCGGGTAACGGCAAAACCAGACATGCGCGCCCACCCCCCGCGGGCAGCACCCAGCATGCTCGGCACTCCCACGCTCCCACTCAGTCCGCCCGAGATCTCCCGCATAGGAGACGCATACCTAAATCCAGTGGTTTACGGGCACAGGTCGTAACTTATCCGGTACATACCAGTGCACTAACTCGCAACATACTTCGCATAATGAGAGAAGATTTGACAAACCGGAAAAAACAACCAGTTTGCACCCGAGTTGCAACCGACGCTCCCGGCCGCACACGAGATTGCGGTAGCAGCGCGGTCACGCGCCGCCGCATCCGGGGGTCACAGCCCGCCTCGCAGGGGCCCTGGCGAATATCCGGAACAGCTCGCCCGAAGTCCTCGCCGCGTCCGGTGATGACAAGCGGTCCAGGCGGCGATCAGGCAGATCTATGCCCTTTCCGCCGGCTTGGCCCGGCTTGACACGTGATGGTGAGGCTCCGCGGCCAGGTCAGCTGACCGGGCAGTGCGGTGGGCGTGCCGGTGTCCCAACCGTCACAGCGGGCCCGCAGGCCCCAGGCCACCCAAGGGTAGAACCGGCCGCGTCAGGGGGCGGGGCCTCCGCACGGGACGGTGACGGGCCAGGGTCGGCCCTGGTGGAAGGGGTGGGGGTTATCGAGAAACGGTCGCGGTTATCGAGAAACTGCTGACCTGGAAAGTCTCATTCACCCCGCCCGTGCTGCAAATCTCCCAACCGTACCCGATCGACCACAGGCCGCTGCCGGTCGGCAGGTACCTGTGGTTCACCAGCCAGGTGAGCATGGACAGGATGTCGACGCGGCCGGAATGCTCATGGCCGGCTAGCTTCCAGATCAGCTCCGAGCCGTACCTGCATAGTTTCCAGTTCCGCCTCGGGACGCCTCGGGAGAGGCCGAAAGCAGCGGTGGCCAGCGTGGTGCAGGCACCGTTATTGGCGAAGTCATGCTGAATCATGACCTCATCGGAGGAACAGGTGGAGACTGCCGGGGAGCAGTTGTCCGGCCCGAGCCAGACGTCATAGGCGGCCCAGGCGCTGGTCCTGGCCGTCGCGTTCATGTTCTCGCTGAACGACGAGTCGATGGAAGAGTAATCGGCGAGCGGGGTCGGTACGTCGGTGACCTGCCCGTAGTTCGCGCCGACGCTCGGGTAGGACACCACCGCCGTGTTTCCCGCGGGCATGTTCGCGGTCACGTGCCAGTTGCCGGGA
>JASHYW010000042.1 GCA_030042885.1 Streptosporangiaceae bacterium
CGGCGAGATCAAGAAGACCATCAGCGGCATCCTGGGTGACGGCCGGGCCACCTTCACCTCCTCGCGGATCATCCGCACCGGCGCCAGCGGCGGCGCGGTCGAGGGCACGCTCACCATCGCCGGGAAGACCCAGCCGGCCCGGCTGCAGGTCTCCGAGCCCGGGCCCGGCCGGTACCGGGGAACCGGCACCGTGGTGCAGTCGGCCTACGGGATCAAGCCCTATGTCGGCTTCTTCGGCGCGCTCAAGCTGCGCGACGAGGTCGGGGTGGAGTTCGGGGTGGATCTCACGACGGCGGAATCCGACGGGTAGCCGCCCGGCGTCCCGAACCCTGACAGCCCTGCCACGGCGTGACTCAATCACGCCTTAATCGCAAGTGAGAGACCCTCTGACACGCTGTGGCTGGAAGCGTCCATGCCGGCTGTGAGGAGGGGACGACATGGGCTGGTTCTGGCTTGATGTGCCGCTGACCGCCGCGCTGTTCACAGTGTGGGCCGCGGCGTGCGTATGGCTGGTGCGGGCGTGCGGGCGGAACTCCGGCTAGCCATGGACCTCAGCGTGATGTTCATGGACTGCCCGGAGTTCGCCGGCAAGCACGGCACGACCCGGTGCGGGCTCCCGGCCGCGGTCGAATACCGCTACACGGTCAGCTCCATGGAGGGGCTGCTGGAAAGCGTGAAGATCCGGTGCCCGCGCGGTCACTGGTTCAGCGGTCCAGTAGAGGCGCTGACCTGGGAGAAACACCCGAGCACGGCCACCGGTGCCAGCCAGCACCAGACGTGGCGGCCGGCCAGCACCTGACGCCCTGGGGAACCGCCCGGGCCAGCGGGCACGGCCTCCCGCCTGAGCCCGGCCGGAAGGCCCGCCGGCGTCGGGCACGGTGGGGAAGCGATACCGTGCTGTGGTGGCCGTTGATGCCGATGTGGTCGCTGCTGCGCTGGCCGCGACGTGGCAGCATCTGACCCGCGCCCTTGGCCCGCCTGGTCATGCGACCTGCGCCAGGCGCGGCTTCCAGACCGTCGAAACCTGGCCCCTGCTGGGTTACCCCCGGCTGAGCACAGCCTGGCTGACCTCCGGCGGGCAAACCCGCGACATGAAGGGGTGCGAGGTCCGTGGACATCGTCTTCGCCCTGCTCGCCGCGTTCTGCAACGCGGTCAATGAGGCCACTCAGCACATCGCCAGCACAGCCAGTCCGCGCCGGTCCTCGGGCTGGCGGCTGGTCATCTACCTGTTCCGCAATCCGTTGTGGCTGTCCGGCTGGGTGGCTCTGATCGGGGCGTTCCTGTTCCAGGCCCTCGCCCTGCACAATGGCCTGATCTCGGTCGTGCAGCCGGTGCTGGCCACCGAACTGGTCTTCATGCTCGTGCTGCGCCGGTTCTGGATACACCAGGCCATCCGGCTCATCACGTGGGGTGCCGCCGTCTTGACCTGCGTGAGCCTGGCCGTGTTCATCGTCATGAGCGAGCCCAGGGGCGGCCAGCCCAGCCCGGTCAGTCGTCACTGGCTCACGGCCGGACTGGCCTGCTGCGCCGTAGCCGCGGTCCTGGCCGTCCTGGCGCGATGGGGATCCCCGGCCCGGCGCGCTGCCCTGTATGCCGCGGCCGCGGCGGTCATGTGGGCGCTGGTGGCGACGTTCATCAAGGCCACGACGGACACGCTGACCCAGTTCGGCGTGGCCGGAATGTTCACGCACTGGCCCGTCTACGCCCTGGCCCTGGGCAGCGCGGCGGCGCTCATCCTGCAGCAGGCGGCGCTTCACGTCGGACCGCTGCGGGTCTCCCAGCCGTTCCTGGTGATCGTCGATCCGATCGTCAGCATCGCCCTGAGCGTGTGGCTGTTCGGCGAGCACTTCACCTCTGACGCCGCCGTGCTGGCTGTGGCGGCGGTCGCCTTCGCCGTGATGTGCGCCGGGGTGGTCCTGCTCACCCAGACGACGCCAGCGACCATGAACGCCGATGCCCCCAAGGCCACGGCCACCGACGCCGATGCCGCACCGGCCGATGCCCCCCAAGACGGCTAGGCTGCCGGTTCCCGGTGCCGGGACAGCCACTGCGGGTAGGACTGGCAGCAGTCCATGCTCAGGTCCACCGCGCTGGGCAGGGCCTGGGCGAACACCAGGGCGGCGGTGTCCTGGAGCGCGCTGTGCAGCAGGCCGGCCGGACCGGTCGCCTCGAATCCCAGGGACCACCAGGTCTGGCCGCCCGTGCTGAATTCGGTCAGTTCCACCGCGCATCCCGGCTCTGCGGCCAGCGGCGGGACGCCCGCCACGATCCGCCCGCTCGCCAGCCGGAACCGGGCGACCCGGCGTCTCTTGCGTATCACTCTCCACCCGGCCAGGTTGCCGCGTTCCTGGGTGAGCGAGCTGAGCGGGAACGACCACTTCTGCCAGGACTGGATGCGACCGCGGGCGCGGCCCGGTATGTCGAGGATGCCCGGGCTGCCATGATACACCTTGACCTCGAGGGCCATGTCCGCGCGGACCTTCACCGACAGCCCGCCCAGGTCTGGATCGAGAAGGTAGGCGTCCTCGCGTGCGGCCATCTCAGCCGGGAATCGCCCGAACCATCCGGCTACCGCGGGTTCCAGCCGCCCGGGGAGGATCCAGCGCACCTCAAGGCTGCGACTCCCTCCTGCAGGAACAGCAGGTTCCTGGCGTACTGCCATCGCACTGCTCCCCTCACCGCATCGGGTTCCGCCGCTCCCTGCTCCCGGCGCCATCTATCTCACCTCCCGCGGCCCGCCGGAGCATACTCCTAACCGGGCGAAGGCCGTAACCGGCGACGCGCGGGCGGATGAACGATCCCAACCGGGCAGGGGGAATGGTGCAGCGCCGCCTGGGCGACCGAGCCCAGTCTCATGCCATCGAAGCCGCCGCGACCACGGCCGCCCACAATGAGCATCTGGGCTCCGGCCGCGGCGGTCAGCAGCGCTGAACGTGGCGATTCGACCCTAACCTGCCGGATCACCGCCGTCTCCGGGTGCTCCTTCTCCTCAGCCGTCATCATCTTGCCGAAGTGTTCTTCCATCGCCCGCGCGCCGCCGAGTACGGCGGGCGCATCGGCCAGGGCGCACAGTGCCACCAGGGGCACATCGCGCAGCGCCGCTTCCTCGAAGGCGAACAGGAGCGCGGCCTGCGACGCCTGGGATCCGTCCACGCCGACCACGACCGGGCCCGAAGATTGATTGACCGGCCGCCACTCGCCGCGGACGACCACTATCCGCCCGTGCGCGTACCCAGCTACCTGCCAGGAAACGGATCCGAGCAACAGGCCGGGCAGCTCGCTGTGCCCGCGGGAGCCGACCACCACCATCTCGGCGGTGCGGCTGCGCTCGCACAGCACCCGGGCGGCGGACCCGCCGACGAGCTCTGAGTGCACCCGGCCGGGTCCTAGCACCGACTCGGCATAGGGAAGCCCGCGGTCGAGGATCTCCTTACCGTGCAGCCTAGCCAGCTCGGTGATAGCCGACTCGGTGGGCAGCGTCATGTGATCAGGCGCCCACGCGAGGCAGACCGTCAGCGTCGTGTCGCGCGCCTGGGCTTCCCTGGCAGCCCAGCGCACCGCCTCACCGCTGCCAGGTGATCCGTCATAACCGGCGACGATTCCGCAAGTCATTCCAGTCATGGCCTACCTCCTTGCCTTGCTGGATCTGGCCTTGCACCCGCTCCTGACCACTCAGGCTCATCTCCGCCCAGCCGTCGCGGCAGGGCAGAAAGTCCCGCGCAGGGTCCTGTGCGGGAGGGGGTAAGACCTGGAATTCAAGCGTCTGCCCGTCATGGAGCTCTCGCACCTGCCCGCGACACCCCACCCGGACCGGCGGCAGCTTGCCCGGACCGCTGCTGACGACCACTATGTGGTCATCAATGATCAAGGTGATGAGATGGCCGCGGTAGCGGATGGCGAACTCGATCGTGCCAAGCCGCCTGGACCAGCATGGGTTGAGCCATAGCACGTCGCCACGGGTTTCCACGCCTGCGAAGCACCGCTGTAGCACGTCGATGGTGCCGGCCATCGCGGTCAGGTGTATGCCCTCGGCGGTCGTGCCTCCCTGGACGTCGGCTATGTCGCAGCGCAGCGCGTCGACGTATTCGTCCAGCGCGCGGGCCCGGTTGGCGCGGGCGAGCACCCACGCGTTCACCACCGCGCTGAGCGTCGAGCCATTGGACGTCCGGGCCAGGTAGTAGTCGATGGTGTCAGGGATGCGGTCTGGCGACCAGCTGTAGCCCAGACGGTGCAGGAGCGAGCTGAGCTCCTCGGCCGACAGCAGGTACAAGAGCATGAGCACGTCCGCTTGCTTGGAGAGCTTGTACCGGTTCGGGCTGTCCCCCTCCGCCTCGAGGATGCGGTCGAGCCGCCCGATGCTGCCGTACCGGGCGTGGTAGCTTTCCCAGTCAAGTTCTTCGAGCTTCTCGTACCCCTCGAACTGGCTGATGATCCCGTCGCCGTGGAACGGGACATACAAGCGCCGTGTGATGTGCTCCCAGCGTTTCCGCTCGGCTGCGGTCAGGTTCAGCGCCTGAGTAAGTTCCGCACGGCGGTGCTCGGGTAGCAAGTCAAGGACCTCCATGGCACGCAGCAGCAGCCAGGCCGCCATCACGTTCGTGTAGGCGTTGTTGTCGATCCCCGCCGTGAGCGAGCCCGGGTAGCTGGTGTGAAACTCGTCCGGCCCCACGACGCCACGGATGACATACCGGCCCAGCCCGCGGTCGTACTCGGTGGCGCTGGCGAAGAACCGGGCGACCTCGAGGATGATCTCGGCACCGTAGCGGCTGAGGAAGTCCTGGTCAGCGGTGGCCTGGTAGTACTGCCAGACGTTGTACGCGACAGCGATGCCGACGTGGCGCTGCAGGTAAGTCGTGTCCGCCAGCCACCGGCCCGATTTCGGGTTGAGGTGCACCAGGGCGCTCTGCTCGGTGCCGTCGCTGCCAGACTGCCACGGGTACATGGCACCCGTATGCCCGGCTTCCGTCGCGGCCCGCCTCGCAGCCGGCAGGCGATAGTAGCGGTACGCCAGCAGTGATCGGCTCAGCTCGGGCAGCCGCAGGTTAAGCACGGGAAACACAAACAGCTCGTCCCAGAACGCATGCCCGCGGTACGCCTCACCGTGTAGGCCTCGCGCCGGCACGCCGACGTCGAGGTCGATGCTGTTGGGCGAGATGGTCTGCAGCATGTGGAAGATGTGCAGCCGGAGCACCGGCAGCACCTGGTCATCCTCGCAGCCGCGCAGCTCGAGCCGGAAGCGTGCCCATAGATGCGCCCACGCCCGCCCATGCTGGCGGAGAAGCTCCTCGAATGAGCCCGCGGTCCGCAACCACCCGGCTGCCGCGATGCCCGCGTCGGAAACGGCACGGTCCCGGGACGTGGCGACCGCCACTGTGTTCTCGAGCACGACCGTGTGTCCCGCGGCAACCTCTACCGCGAACTCCCGGCTGATCCGGCCCGGCTCTTGGATCACAGCGCCCTCCCCGGCCAGCTGCATGCCGTCACAGAACAGCCGGGTCCGCGCTGCCTCAGCTATGCGGATGTGCGACTGGTTGGTCTCCACGACCAGCAACACGGTGCCGGGCGCCGGGCAACTCGTCCCGAGGGTGGCCAGATGACGGCTGGCCAGGTCCCGGTATCGCGGGACGCCGCTGTTGGTGATCGTGCCGTCAAGCTCGGAACGGATCCGCAGCCGCCCTGACCAGTTCTCCGGCACGATTGTCATCTCTAGCGCGGCGAGGTGCGCGGCTCCCATGTGCACAAAGCGGCGCTGCGTGATCCGCGTAATATGGCCGAGATTATCGCGGACCCGCCGCCTCCGGGTAAGCACACCGCGCCGGAGGTCAAGTTCCTGGCCATCCTTCAGGGTTTGCACGGTTTCCTGGCCCAGCCATGGTCCATCCCCGGCGGCGAAAGTCAAGAAGAGCCAGTTGGGCGCGTTCACCAGGCTCTCGTTTTCCGATATCCGGCCGGCGATCACCGTCTGCAGTTGGTTGAAACAGCCCGCGATATAGGTACCTGGGTAGTGCACGCCGTCCGCACGGGACTCCGGCGCCGCCCCTCGGGTGGCAAAGTAGCCGTTGCCGAGTGTGCAGAGCGCCTCGCGCAGCCCTTCCTGGCGCGGCACTACACCCTCGTAGCGCAGCGTCCAGCCCGTCACCGGAACGGGTTTTCCATCTTGGCCGATCATTTCGGGCACCTTCAGGCATGAGGTTGTTGTGCCTCGTCGGACGAGGCTACTCGGGGTGTGGCGACTAGTTTCGAACGCTGGCGCGAGGATCGCACATGACCACTCCCTCTTCCAGCGGCCTCCGGCCCCTAGAACAGCCGGCTTCCGGCCCCAGACGATGGCCCCAAAGTCCTGCGCTGGCGCTGCCGTATCTTCGGTGAGTCGGCCCGGCTACGGTCGGGTTATCCTCAAGCCCGAGATCGCGCTGCTGCTGGAACACATGTACCCGGCTGACGAATGGCGCCCGGTCGAGGCCTGGTATCCGGCGGAGTTCGCCGACCGGATCGAGACTTGCTTTTCCCTGGGCAATGGATTCGCCGGGATCCGCGGCAGCCCGGAGGAGGGGCGCGCCCGTCGGCGCCGCGAGGATCCGCGCCGGCCTTGGGAGCGCATCGGTAGGGCTGCAGCTTAGGCTGGGTGCATTATGAGCGCCGTAGAAGCCAAGGCGAGCACGGTCGAGGTGGGTCACTCGGACGCGGTCATCCACACCGAGGACCTGACCAAGATCTACCAGGGCACGGACTTCTCGGCGGTGGACAAGCTCAACCTCGATGTCCGGGCCGGGGAGATCTTCGGCCTTCTCGGCCCGAACGGCGCGGGCAAGACCACCACGGCCGGCATGCTGACCACCCGCGTGGTCCCCACGTCGGGACGGGCCATTCTCGCGGGCGTGGATGTCGCGCGCCATCCCGCGCTGGCCAAGCAGCTGAGCGGGATCGTCTCGCAGCAGAACACCCTGGACCGCCAGCTCACCGTCTGGGAGAACCTGTACTTCCACGGCCGGCTGTTCGGCATGGGCGCGAAGGCGTCCCGGCAGGCCGCCGACGAGCTGCTCGAGCAGTTTCAGCTGTCGAGATGGGCCAAGGCGTCGGTGTACGCGCTGTCCGGCGGAATGGCCCAGCGGCTGATGGTGGCGCGGGCCATCTTCCACCGTCCCTCCGTGCTGTTCCTCGACGAGCCCACGGCGGGCCTGGATCCGCAGAGCAGGCTCGCGCTGTGGGACCTGCTGGGCGAGCTGCACCGCGAGGGCCAGACCATCATGCTCACCACCCACAACATGGAAGAGGCCGACCGGCTCTGCGAGCGGGTCGCGATCATGGACCACGGCCGGATCCTGGCCCTGGACACGCCGGGCGCGCTCAAGCAGAGCATCGGCGCCGACACCATTGTCACGGCGAAGACCACCGGCGACCCCGGCAGGCTCGCGGAACTGCTGGCCCGCGACGTCGAGGGCGTCACCCGGACCCGGGTCGCGGACGGCAGGCTCCAGCTGCACGTACAGGGCGGTGACGGGCTTGTCCCGCGCATCGTGCTGGCAGCCGAGCGCGGCGGCTTCGAGCTCGTGGACGTCTCGGTCACCGAGCCCAGCCTGGAGACGGTGTTCATCTACCTGACCGGAAGGGAGCTACGGGAAGAATGACCACAACCTCGGTAACCTCGCAGGCTCCGGCCCGGCACATCGGCGGCGGCCCCACCCGCTCGGTGGCCGCCGCCAGCTGGACCGCCCTCGGCGCCTTGCTGCTGCGCGACGTCGTGGTACTGCGCAAGCACATCTGGGAGTTCGTGCTGCGCACGCTCATCCAGCCGTTCCTGCTCTGCTTCGTCTTCCTGTATGTCTTCCCGAAGATCGGGCAGGGAATCGGCGGCGTCGGTCCGGCGCAGCAGTCGGCCTTCGCCACCATCCTGGTCCCCGGGGTGGTCGGCATATCGGTCATGTTCCAGGGCGTGCAGTCCATCGCACTGGCCATGGCCCAGGAGTTCGGCTATACCCGCGAGATCGAGGACCGGGTGCAGGCGCCGTGCCCGATCTGGCTGGTGGCCATCGAGAAGGTGCTCTCCGGCGCGGCGCAGGGCATCCTGTCCGCGATCATCGTGCTGCCGATCGCCTCCGTCGTGCACGCGCCCGGGGTGCAGGCCCACCTGAGCCTGCACTGGTGGATCATCGTCACGTTCGTGCCGCTGGCCTGCATCGCGATGGCCTGTCTCGGCCTGGTGCTGGGGACCAGCTTCGAGCCGAGGAACATCGGCCTGATGTTCGGCTTCATCATCCTGCCGATCACGTTCCTCGGTGGCACCTACTATGCGTGGACCAAGCTGGCGCCGGTGACCATCGGCGGCTGGCACTGGCTGCAGACGATCGTGCTGATCAACCCGCTCATCTACGTGAACGAGGGGATGCGGGCCGCGTTCACCAATGTGCCGCACATGCACCTGTACGTCATCTACCCGGTCGTGGCCGGGTTCGGCGCGGTGTTCCTGACCATCGGGCTGCGCAACTTCCGCCGCCGCGTGCTGTCCTGAGGGCTACTGGCCGGCCGCGCCGTCGATCCGCTCGCGGAACCGGGGTATCCCCCCGCGGGGACGAAGGTCATGGGCCGCCGTGCCCTCTGCCTCTGCCGTCCGGCCATCCGGCCGGTGTCCGATCGGAAGGTAAGCACGAGGTGTCAGCAGAGAAAGGCGGACCGATGAGCACTTTGCGGCACAGGGATCCCAGGACGGTGTTCCCGAACGTGGTGGACTGGTTCGAGGCGCCGTTCCTGACGCTCCGCCCCTACCTGGCCCAGCCGATCAGGATTGAGGACTACGTCGAGGATGACCACTACCTGATCCGGGCGGAACTGCCCGGGATCGACCCGGATAAGGACATTGACGTCACGGTCGGCCCGGGCTACCTGACCATCCACGCGGAACGTTCGGACAAGACGGCGGGCAAGCACCACTCGGAGTTCTGGTACGGCTCGTCCAGCCGCACCGTGCCGCTGCCGGCCAACGCGGACGAGAACGCGGTCACGGCCAGCTATCGCGACGGCATCCTGACCATTTCCGTCGGGCTGAAGGTCGCCGAGAAACCGGCGGCCAAGAAGATCCCGGTCGCCAGCGGCACCTAGCAGATCGCTCACGCCGGGGCGAGAAGCCCCCACTCGGCCGCGCTTCCCCGCCGGAGCGCGGCCGATCGCCGTGTACCAGGCTCTCGGGCTCGGGTGGCGGCAGGACCGAAGGCCGAAGGTTAAGGACCTTCGGCCTTAACTTCGCCTCCCGCAGCCGGTCGACAATCAGTACTGCATACCTGCTGACCCGATCGGCGGGCAGATGGCAGTATAAGTGCGGCTGCGCTTGATCCGTCGACTGGAAAGGCGTGCAAGATGATCAATCAGTTGTGGGGCCCGGTGTGGGACCTGGTGGGAAACGGCGGTTATCACGCCTTTACGTTCAGCTGGTTCTTCCTCAAGTTCAGCAATGTCATCGAAATGATCCTGGTGGTGCTGATCTTCGTCGTCGGGATGTTCGTCAACCTTCCGGGCGGGAAGGCGACCGCGAGGAGGCACGGGCGATGAGCGCCCAGGACGCGGCGCCGATGCCGGAGGGACCGGATCCGGTGACCAACGCCACCGGGGCGGAGAAGTTCTCCTGGGCACAGCCCAGCCCGTGGCTGCGCGGCTACCTGGTCCGCAATTACCCGTTGCGCAAGCTGCTTCCCGACCGCGAGCCGGCCTACGTCTCCTCGGTGCTGTACACGATGGGGGTGCTGACGCTCGCGGCGCTCATCGTCGCGGTCATCAGCGGCGCGATCATCGCGCTGGGCGGGGTGTCGTTCTGGCACACGAACAGCTTCGGCGCCTTCATGAACAGCATTCATTTCTGGAGCGTCCAGGCCATGTTCTTGTTCATGGCCGTGCATTTCATCACCAACTTTTTCACCATGGCCTGGCGCGGCGGGCGTGGCTGGACCTGGGTCACCGGCGTGCTCGCGTTCATCTTGTCCATCCTGACCTCGTTCACCGGCTTCCTGATGATGACCAACTGGGACAGCCAGTGGATCTCCCAGCAGGCCAAGGACGCCTTCAACGCGC
>JASHYW010000043.1 GCA_030042885.1 Streptosporangiaceae bacterium
CAGCCCAGCTGGGCCAGATGGTAGGCGACGCTGGTGCCGATCACTCCGCCGCCGATGATGACGACCCTGGCACGGTTCGGCAGGTCCTCAGTCATCGCGCTGGACGTCGTCGAGCAGGGCGGTGAAGCCAGCCGCGGTGAAGCCGGCGGCCGCGCCCTCGAACCGTTCCATGGCCCAGGACCAGAAGTCGTAGTCGATCGGGCTCGCGGCGTGCTGGATGGCGCCCCACAGGGTCCAGCCGTACATGCCGACCAGGCCGAGCACCCTGGCGCGGGCGATCCGGCTGCGCCGCGGCCGGCCGTAGTAGGCGGTCACCAGACCGGCCAGGGCGTCGTCGGACAGGTGGGACTCGGCCGCGATGTTGCCTAGCTCGAAGCAGGCGTCGTTGTTGCCGGACAGCTCGTAGTCGATGAGCCAGATCCGTTCCCCGTCGTCGATGAAGTTGGCGGCCAGCAGGTCGTTGTTGCACGGCACGGTCCCCTCCGACCGGACGGCCAGAGCTTTCTCGGCGGCTTCGCACCACGGCCGCAGGTCGTGGTAGCCGGCCGGGATCGTGAAGCCGCGGGACCGGGCGGCCGACAGGTACCGCCGCTGCACGTCGAACATGTCGAAGTCGTTGGCGAACCGCCCGCCGCCGTGCAGCCGGCGGCAGGCCGCGGCGATGCGCGGGATGTTCCCGGCGGCCGCCACGTCCGCGGCGGTGAGCGTCCGGCCGTCGATATAGCCGACGACCAGCAGGCTGTCCTGCGGGCGGTACTCGATGACCGGCGCACCCGCGCCGGCCGCGGCCGCGGTCACAGAGTTCCGGTACTCGCAGTCCCTGTCGATGGCCAGCAGCTCGGTGCCTGCGGACGAGAGGCGCGCGACGAAGGTCCCGTCCGGCGTGGTCACCTTGTAGTTGCGGTTGGTCAGCCCGCCGGGCAGTTCCTCGACCGTGCGCGGCCGGCCGGCCAGGTAATCGGTCTGGTCAAAGAGGGCGTCGAGTTCCGCGGGGATCCCCTCCCTCATCGCTTAGGTCTAGACCCTAGGGCTCACAGTAGGGCAATGCGGGTTAAGGGTCTAGACAGTTCGCGGCTGACACCCTTACGCTTCGCCTCAACGGCGGCATCACCGGTTCCCGTCGGTCGCGTAGGGGAGGTCCCCTCATGAGCACTGGCACCGAGATTTCCGGCGGGCACGAGCGGGATTCCGCCGACCTGGCACGCTTCGGCTACAAGCAAGAGCTCAGGCGCTCGCTCGGGTTGTTCAGCTCGTTCGCGGTCGCGTTCAGCTACATCTCGCCGTCGACCGGTATCTTCACCTTGTTCTCGCTGGGCCTGATCACCATCGGCGGGGTGTTCATCTGGACCTGGCCGGTGGTCGCGCTCGGCCAGTTCATCGTGGCGCTGAACTTCGCCGAGGTGTCCAGCCACTACCCGGTGGCCGGCTCGGTCTTCCAGTGGACGAAGTACCTGGCCAACCGGAGCTACTCCTGGTTCACCGGCTGGATCTACCTGTTCGCCGGCATCCCGACCGTCACCGCGGTGGTGGCCACGCTGCCGCTGGCGCTGATCCCCGCCCTGAACGGGCTCGGCTGGCACTCGCTGAACCCGGCCAGCCTGCACACCCAGCTCGTGTTCGCCCTCATCACGCTGGTC
The DNA here is from genome assembly GCA_030042885.1 of Streptosporangiaceae bacterium. The sequence continues at coordinate 1,638 of JASHYW010000043.1, forward strand.
GTCATCACCGTGCTGAACATCTACGGCGTGCGGCTGGTGGCGCTGATCAACAACACCGGGGTGCTGTTCGAGATCCTCGGCATGTTCGTGTTCGCGCTGGTGCTGATAGCGTTCCACAACCACCAGGGCATCCACGTGGTGACCGACAGCGCGGGCCTGCCGGTCAAAGGGAGCACGTTCCTGGCCGCGATGTTCATGAGCTTGTTCGTCATCTACGGCTTCGACACCGCATCGACGCTGGCCGAGGAGACCCGGGACCCGCGGCGGGCCGCGCCCAAGGCGGTGCTGTACTCGGTGACCGGCGCGTTCATCATCGGCGGCGTGTTCCTGCTGGGCACGCTGATGGTGATCCCGAACCTGGGCACCGCGGTTAAGAACGCGTGGGGGCCCGCGAACATCATCGACGCCAACTTCTCCTCGGCGTTCGCCACCATTTACCTGCTCGTGGTCTCGGCCGCGATCTTCGTCTGCTGCCTGTCGATCCTGGCCGCGACGATCAGGCTCTGCTTCGGCATGGCACGCGATAACCAGCTGCCGTTCTCCAAGCCGCTGGCCAAGGTCGCTCCCAGCCTGCACACCCCGGTGTGGGCGTGCATCGTGATCGCCGCGCTGTCCGCGGTGCCGTTCATCAAGTACTCGGGCGCCGGGATCATCGCCATCGCGGCGACGGGCATGATCTACCTGAGCTACTTCCTCGGCAACCTGGTGATCATGGCCGCGCGCACCCGCGGGTGGCCCAAGCTCAGCGCGCCGTTCAAGCTGGGCCGCTGGGGCATGCTGGTCAACATCGTCGCCCTGCTCTACGGCGGGGCCATGCTGATCAACTTCGCCTGGCCGCGGGTGGCCAGCAACCCCAAGCCCAACCAGACAGGCGGACTGCTCAGCTTCGGCATCAGCTGGCTCAACAACATTCCGATCCTGTGGACGGTGGCGATCTTCATCGCGCTGATCGGGACCATCTATTACCTGATCGTGGGGCGGAGGAAGGCCTTCGCGCCGGTGAGGACGCCGCCGGAGGACGACCCGGTCCTGCGGCGGCCCGCGGAGGGCACCGGGGCGGCCTCCTAGCCCGAGCATGGCGCCGCAGCCGAGGGCCGGACGCCGCCGTGTCCGCCCCGCGCTGCGGACCAGCGCCCGGCAGCCGCCGGAGATCGTGCGCGGGCCGGGAACCACGGTGCACGGGCAGATCGAGGACTGGCTGGCCGGCCAGATCGCCGTGGGCGCGCTGGTGCCCGGCGACCGGCTGCCGACCGAGCACGACCTGGCCGCCTGGTTCGGCGTCAGCCGGATGACGCTGCGGCATGCGCTGGCCGAACTGGCCCGGCGGGGCCTGGTCACCACGACGACCGGGCGGCACGGCGGGACGTTCGTCGGCGCGCCCAAGGTGGAGCAGGACCTCACCACCCTGGCCGGGTTCTCCGAGCAGCTGCGCCGTCACGGAATGGTGGCCGGCGCCCGGGTGCTGTCCGCCCGCCTGGTGTCCGCCGGGCCGACGGCGGGAGCCGCCCTGGAGATCGGCGAGGGCGGCCAGGCGTACGAGATCCGGCGGATCCGGCTCGCCGACGGACGGCCGATCGTCCTGGAGCGCTCCCTGTTCCCGGCCGACCGGTTCCCCGGCATGCTGGAGTCCCGGCTGGACGGCTCGCTGTACGAGCTGCTCGAGGTCAGGTACGGGCTGCGGCCGCACCGGGCCAGGGAGAGCCTGGAGCCGGTGACCGCCGGGGTGCGCGAGGCCGAGGCGCTGGAGGTGGCGGAGGGCGCCCCGCTGATGCTGGTCGAGCGGACCGCCTACGCCCGCTCCGGCGAGCCGCTCGAGTTCGCCCGTGATCTGTTCCGCGGCGACCGCACCCGGGTCGTGGTGTGGACATCCGAGCTGGCCGGAGACATCTGACCCCGGGGCGGACGCCCCGGTGTCCCTGAGGGTGGAACCACGATCCGTTCGGTAAATCTTGGCTGGTCAGAAGGGGGGCGGGAAAATTCCCCGGCTGCGGCAGTGACGGAACGGGCGTAAAGGCGCAGCATTAGTTCTATGGAGTCCAGTGCGGGCCGCACCACGCGCGCTGGCTCGGTCATCCCGCCGCCGCCGAGCCACGACCTGTCGCGCTCGGAGATCCCGCCGCCGCCCAGCCACGACCTGTCCTGCTCGGAGATCCCGCCGCCGCCTCCGCTGCATGGCCTGCCGTTCCTGACGGAGTAGCGGGCGGTTCCGGGGAGCCGGGGCGGGTGCGAGACCCGCGACCCCCCGGTACCGGCTAGCGGTCCTGGCCCGGCCGGGAGCGGCCGAAGGTCCCGGTCGCGAACAGCACGACCACCACGAAGAAGCCGAGCCACAGCAACGGCACGGTGGTCCACCACAGCACGTGCGCGGTCAGCACCGCGACGACGACGAACAGCGCCAGGAGGAGAACGGGGTGGCGGTGCCTGCGCCGGGGGTATCCGGGCACTGCCGGAGCCCCTGTTTCCGGCAGGTCGGCGAACAGCCCGCTCAGGTCCGCCCTGGTCTTGGCGCTCATGGCCCGCCCCACCCGCTCGTCGAACTCGGCCTGGTCGAGGCGGCCCGCGGCGAAGTGCTCGGACAGCCGG
>JASHYW010000316.1 GCA_030042885.1 Streptosporangiaceae bacterium
CCACGTGCGCGGCCAGGTCTTCCGCGCCGCCGAGGGCGTCGATGAGCGGGGCGGTGGCGGCCAGCGCCTCGCGGTCGCACTGCACCACGTTGACCAGCCGGCCGAAGGCGAGGACGGACAGGCCGCTGGTGTGCCGGGCGGTCCCTCCGGTCGGCAGCACGTGGTTCGAGCCGGCCAGGTAGTCCCCGAGCGACACCGGCGCATACGGGCCGGCGAAGACCGCGCCGGCGTTGCTGACCCGCGCGGCGAGCTTGGCCGGGTCACGGGCCTGGATCTCCAGGTGCTCGGGCGCCCACGCGTCGCTCACGGCAAGCGCGGCGTCGAGGTCGTCGACCAGCACGCACGCGGACTGGCCGGCCAGCGCCTGCTCGACCCGCGCACGATGCCTGGTCGCCCGGACCTGGCGGCCGAGCTCGGCGTCGACCCGGTCGGCCAGCCCGGCGTCGGGGGTGACCAGCAGGCACGCGGCCAGCTCGTCGTGCTCGGCCTGCGCGATCAGGTCGGCGGCTACGTGCACCGGGTCCGCGGTGTCGTCGGCGATGATGGCCACCTCGGTGGGGCCGTTCTCGCCGTCGGTGCCGACCACGCCGCGCAGGATCCGCTTGGCCGCGGCCACGTAGACGTTGCCGGGACCAGTGATCACGTCCACGGGCACACAGTCCGCCGTGCCGTAGGCGAACATGGCGAGCGCCTGCGCCCCGCCCACCGCGTGCACCTCGCGGACCCCGAGCAGCGCGCAGGCGGCGAGCACGGACGGGTGCGGCAGGCCGCCCTGGCCTGCCTGCGGTGGCGACGCCACGGCGATCGCGCCGACCCCGGCGACCTGGGCCGGAACGATGTTCATCACCACCGACGACGGGTAGGCCACCAGGCCGCCGGGCACGTACACCCCGGCCCGCCCGACGGGGACGAAGCGCCCGGTGACGGTGAGACCCTCCGTGACCTGGGTGAGATACTCGGCCGGCAGCTGGGCGGTATGCACCCGCCTGGTGCGCCGGACCGCCTCCTCCAGCGCGCGCCTGACCCGCGGGTCGAGCCCGGCGAGCGCCTCGTCCAGCGCCGCCTGCGGCACGGCGGTGGTGGCCAGGTCCACGCCGTCGAAATGCGCCGTGTACTCGCGCACCGCCTCGGCGCCGCGCTGCCGGACGTCATCGCAGATGGGGCGAACCCGCGCCACGGCGGCCTCGACATCGATGGCGGCCCTGGGCAAGATCCCGGCCAGGGCGGCCCGGCTGAGCAGGCCCGGTTCGCGCCCGCGCAGGTCGATACGGAAAATCACTGTGCTTGCTCCAGATGTTCGCGCCATCCAGGAGCCCGTACCGGGCCACCGGCCGCTCGCACGGGCACCGGGCCCGTGCTCGCTAGCCGGTACTGGATGGCGTTCACGGGCCTAGTCTACGGAGATCCCCACCACTGAGCCGGATCCTAAGCTGTCCTGGGCCGGAGACCCGGTCGCCGCCTGGTTCGCCCGGCGGGCGCCGCTCTCGGCGAGCAGGATGGCGACCGAGGTGAGCAAGGGCCAGAACGCGAGCGAGCTCTTGGCGCCCAGCGCGAGCGACGCGTGAAAGAAGGTCCCGACCGGGCTGGAGGCGAGCAGGTGGTTGTAGGTCCCGAGGCCGACCTGCTCGCCGACCCACACCGCGAGCACGGCCGCGGCCACCGCGCCTAGGACCAGCCCGGCCGTGGCCGTCCAGCCGGCCCGGCGGACCAGGACGCGGTATCCCAGGACGCCGGTGATCAGCCCGCACACCGCGACGATCAAGCAGAACCAGGCGTCGGCGACGATGAACGCGCTGGTTTCCGCGTTCACGACCTGGGCCTCACCGCGGGCTACCTCCTGCAGCAACGGGCGCGGCGCGACCGCGGCCCAGACGAGCCCGGCCGCGATGCCGAACACCGCGCTGCCCGCTAGCGCCGCGATGAAAGCCGCCAGCCGCCCCTTCGTCAGACCTCCCCGTCCACATTGCCCGCCGGATCGCTCCGCACGATCGTACCCGTCGTGCCCCCCACCGCGACCATGCGGATCTGCGGGGGCCTCACCGGGTCTTGAGGGTCCAGGCAGCTAACTGACGCAGGCTGGACCGAGTAGCTGCTTGAGGTCGCCGATCAAGGCCGGCGAGGCAGCTACCCGCAGCTTGTCGTCAAGGCGCACCACCGTGGTGCGCTCGCGTCCGCGCAGCCGCAGGTGCACCTCGGTCGGGCCCGGGTGGGTGCGCAGGACCTCCCTGAGCTGCTGCACCACCGGCGGCACGCACCTGGCCACCGGCATCGACACCACGAAAGGGCTTGAAGGGTCCGAGTCGTCCACGGACAGGTCGGGGACGGTCAGGTCCATGGCGATCAGTTTCGGCACGTCGTCCCGCCGGTCCACCTTGCCTTTGACCACCACGACCGCGTCCTCGGCGATCGAGGTGGCGTACAGCTGGTAGGTCTGCGGGAAGAACAGCACCTCGATGGCCCCGCCCAGGTCCTCCAGGGTGGCGGCCGCCCACTGGTTACCCTGCTTGGTGACCTTGCGCTGAACCCCGGACAAGATCCCGCCTACGCGGACGATCTGGGCTTCGGGCCGGTCGGCCCTGGACCGTTCAGTATCGTCTGTCATCAAATCGGCGAGCGAGCAGTCACTTTCCCTGGCGATGATGTGCTCGACCCCGAACAGCGGGTGGTCGGAGACGTACAGCCCGAGCATTTCGCGCTCGAAGTTCAGCAGCGTGGACTTGTCCCACTCCCCCGCCGGAACCGGCACGTCGAACACCGCCTCCGCCTCGGCGTCGCCGCCGAACAGCGAGTCCTGCCCGATCGCCTCGCTGCGCTTGATGTCGATCACCGCGTCGACAGCCTGCTCGTGCACGAACACCAGGCCCATGCGCGCATCCCCGAACGAATCGAACGCGCCCGCCTTGATCAGCGACTCGATGACCCGCTTGTTGCACACCACGAGGGGGACCTTGCGCAGGAAATCGGGGAAGCTGCTGAACTCGCCCTTGGATTTGCGGGCCGCGAGGATGGCCTCCACCACGTTCGTGCCCACGTTGCGGATCGCGGCCAGGCCGAACCTGATGTCGTTGCCGACCGCCGCGAACGTCGCCACCGACTCGTTGACGTCGGGCGGCAGCACCTGGATGCCCATCCGGCGGCACTCGTTCAGGTACAGCGCGGACTTGTCCTTGTCGTCGGCCACCGAGGAAAGCAGCGCGGCCATGTACTCGGCCGGGTAGTTCGCCTTCAGGTAGGCGGTCCAGTAGGCAATGAGGGCGTATGGAGCGGTGTGCGACTTGTTGAAGGCGTACCCGGAGAACGGCACAAGCACGT
>JASHYW010000044.1 GCA_030042885.1 Streptosporangiaceae bacterium
TTGCGGATCTTGCCCCGGTCCAGGATCAGGTCGCGATCGTAGGTCACGCCGTCGACCCGTATGGAACCGAAGGAGTAGTCGGTGAATCGCATGCTGACGCTCCTTGCCCGCATCCGGATCGTATGACCAGTACGGGCGGCGGTCCAGTAGCATCGGCGATCAGCTGCCGGTCACTAGTGGCATTGCCGAGCCCGGACGCCAGGTACTGGCCGGTCGGCGACGGCGCATTCCTGATGAACTCCCAGGAGATCGGAGCCGCTCTGCGCGAACGCATCCCCCTGACCGGCCTGATCTGGCAAGACAATGCCTACGGGCTGATCAAATGGAAAATGGACCTCCGGCCATCCGGCTAGGTGCCGACGCGCACCAGCGCGATGGTGATGTTGTCTGGGCCGCCGGCCTCGATCGCCGCCTTCCACAACTCGAATACTGCCTGGCTGTCCTGGTGCTGGCCCAGCGCCTGGGTCAGCACGTCGTCGGGCACGGGATCGGTCAGGCCGTCGGTGCAGATGAGATAGCTGATGTCTTCGGACAGCGGCGACGTGATCAGGTGCGGGTCGAGAGCGGCCAGCGCGTCGATCCCGCCGAGCGCCTGGGTGACGATGCCGGGCCGCAGGTCCTCGCCCGACAGCCGGTCGTCGGTGCTCAGCTGGCGCAGACCGCCGGGACCGGCTGCATACACCCTGCTGTCGCCAACGTTGAACGCGAGCACCTGATCCGCGGTGACGACGACGCCGGCCACGGTCGTGCCCATCGCGGTCAGGGCAGGCTCGCGTGCCGCTGCCGCGTGCACCTCACGGTCACAGGCGCTGAGCGCCTCCCGGACCCTTTCCTCGGTGTCCAGAAAGGGCCCGATCTGCGCGAGCCGGCGGGCCACCATGGCGCTGGCCACGTCACCTGCGGGATGGCCGCCGAGCCCGTCGGCCACCGCGACCACAAGCGGAGTGCCGAGCGGGAAGAACAGTGTCTGGGGGCTCTCGGTGACGGTTGCGCACAGCGTCCACGGCCCGGCCACCAGGCTGTCCTCGTGGTGGTCACGCACCACCCCGATGTGGCTCAACGCGGACACGGCTATATAGGTCACCGCAACGATGCCTCCCACGGCTAGGCTATCCCTCGCGACCTGCAGCTGAACGTTAGCAACGGCCGGACCATTGTCTTGCCGGATCTCGCCGGCCATCCGCACATGCCGCCAGTTGCGGGCTGGGCTGGGAGATCTTCCCGGTCGGCGGGCGGGGCGGCCGGGTCTACTCGGGCGTACCCGGATCGCTGCTGCGCAGGCGGGCGCGGATCTCCGCCGGGTAGCCGGGGAAGTACCGGCTGATCACGTCCAGGCTGAACTCGCGCAGGATCGAAGTGGCGGGCTCGCGTTCCAGAAGGAACTCGAACGATGCCCTGACCAGGTCCACGGGGTCGACGTGACCGCAGCCGAGGCTGGCGGGAAACCCGGCAGGCACACTCACCTGGTGGCTGGTGCCCGCTGGTGTCCGGACGTGGAAGGTGCCGTCGGCCTGGCGGGTGACGGTGATCTGCGCCATGCGATCACATTAGCTGCACAACGTAGCAGGCACGGTCAGCCGGCGATCCGGCCGTGAGGTTGCGGCCGGCCGGCTACCGCTGGCGGTGCCCTGCCGCTGCGTGATTGCTCAGTCCGCTGGCCAGCGCGCCGATGGGTCGGGCGGCTTGTCGAGGTAGCTGGCGAGGCCGCGGACGATCACGTCCAGGCCCCATTCGAACCGGTCCTCGGCGGTCCCGGCCACCAGTTTGCCGGCGAGCGCGACCGTGTTCGGGTAGCGGTCACGCGGCAGCGATTTCATCCAGGCCCCGAGCCTGGCCGCCATTTCGGCCTGATCGCCCGGCGGCGCCACGTCCAGCTCGTAAGCGATGCCACCCACATACAGGCCGCCCAGGTCGCCTACGTAGGCGGCCACTTGGTCGGGGATGCCCGCGGCCCGCAGCTCGGCCAGGATTCGCTCGCCCACTGCGAGCATGCTCGGCGCAGCCACGGTACGGCCCAGGGTGAGAGCGGCGGCTCCGGGGTACTTGCGGAACATCGCCAGCATGTTCCGCCCGAACTCCTTCAGCATCTCCTGCCAGCCGCCGGCCGTCTCGGGGACGACGAGTTCCTCGCCGATCCGGTCGAAGACGAGCTGGACGAGCTCCTCCTTGCTGGCGACGTAGCCGTAGAGCGCAGAGGCGGAGACCCCGATCTGCTCGGCGACCCGGCGCATGGTGAGCGCGTGCCCGCCGCCGGCCGCCAGCACCGCCAGCGCGGCCTCGACCACGATCTCCCGGCTGAGCTGAGGGCGCGGCACGCTGCGCCGGCGGGGAATGGTCCGCCACGGCGGTTCCGGCATGGCTGGCTGGGTCATCCCGAACATCGTACTTGACCCGAACGCCGTTCTGATATAAAACAATGTTCTTGTAGTAAACATCGTTCTTGACATGAACGGCTTTAGGAGGCGGTGCGATGAGCGAGGGCAGCCCCATCGTCGAGGCTGAGGACCTCCGCAAGACCTATAAGCCAGACGTGCGCGCGCTGGACGGGCTGAGCTTCTCGGTCCCGGCCGGCCGCGTGTTCGCCCTGCTCGGCCCGAACGGGGCCGGCAAGACCACCAGCGTGCGGATCCTGACCACGCTTGCGCGGCCGGACGGCGGCTCGGCGCGCGTCGCCGGGATCGACGTGCTGGCCCATCCCGGCCGGGTCCGCTCGGTAATCGGCGCGGTCAGCCAGCACTCCGGCGCGGTCAGCCTGCTCACCGGGCAGGAGAACCTGGCGCTGCAGGGCAAGCTCCACGGGATGCGGGGGCGGGCGCTGCACCGCCGGGTGGCAGGCCTGCTGGACCAGTTCGGGCTGGCCGAGGCGGCCAGTCGCCCGGCGCGTACCTACTCCGGCGGGATGCGCAGGCGGCTGGACATCGCCACCGTCTTGGTCCACCGCCCCGCGGTGCTGTTCCTCGACGAGCCGACCACCGGCCTTGACCCCGAAGGCCGCGCGGATCTGTGGGCGGCGCTGACCCGCCTGGCCGGCCAGCACGGGACGACGATCCTGATCACCACCCACTACCTGGAAGAAGCCGACCAGTACGCGGCCAGGGTGGCGATCGTGGACCAGGGCCGCATCGTGGCCGAGGGAACGCCGGACGAGCTCAAAGCTGGGTTGCGCGGCGACTCGGTGATGCTGGAACTGGCCAGCCCCGGGCAGGTGGAACCGGCGCAGAAGGCACTCGCCCCGGTCCCCGAGGTGCGAGGACTGAACGCCGACGGAGCGGTCCTGCGGGCCCGGGTCGCCGATGGGCCGCGGGCGCTGCCTGCGGTCCTGGCCGCCCTGGAAGCCAGCGGTGTCCCGGTCCGCTCGGTCACGGTCGCCCGGCCCTCGCTAGACGATGTCTACCTCCATCACGCCGGGCGTTCGTTCCGGCATGCGGAAGGGATCACGATCTCATGAACACGGCACGGCAGGCATGGGTCATCCTCACCGGGCGCTATCTCCGGGAGCTGTACCGCCAGCCGGCGGTCATCTTCATCACGCTCACCCAGCCGGTGATCTGGCTGCTGCTGTTCGGGGAGCTGTTCAAGAACATCACCGAGATTCCGGGCTTCGAAGGCGGGAACTATGCCACCTACCTGACCCCCGGAGTGGTGATCATGACCGCCATGTTCTCCTCGAGCTGGACCGGCATGGCCTACATCGAGGACATGCAGACCGGGGTCATGGACAGGTTCCTGACCGCGCCGGTTGGCCGGGGCGCCCTGACCGCGGCCATGCTCGCCTACCAGGCCGTGATCGTGGTCGTCCAGTCAGCCATCATCATCGCGATGGGCTGGGGCATCGGCGCGGCCTTCCCGGGCGGCGCGGCCGGCGTCGCCGCCCTGATCGGGGTCGCAGTGCTGATCGCCGTGGCCATGGCCGGGCTGTCGATCGGGTTTGCGCTGCTGATCCGGCAGCGGGAAGCGCTGATCGGCGCCTCCACCACACTGGTGATGCCGCTTACCTTCTTGTCCGGGGCGTTCCTGTCGCTGCGGCTAGTCCCCGGCTGGATCGCGGCCATCGCCCGGTTCAACCCGGTCAACTGGGCCGCCAGCGCCGGCCGGGTAGCGGTCGGCGGCCACCCCGCATGGGGCACAGTCGGCTCCTACTCGGGGTTCCTGGCCGTCGCCCTCGCGGTCACCGCCGGGGCGGCCACCCACGCATTCCGCACCTACCAGCGGTCCATCTGACACAGCCACCGGGCGGCTAGCTTGCGCGGGACAGCGGGACCGCGTGACGCGGCGGCGGCTGAACGGCAACTAGAAACGTGACCCAGAGAACAGCAGCAATGAGCCAGGCGGGCGGAACCGGGGCGCCGAGCGCCGGCGATGGCGCGGCGGCCGAGTTCGAGCGGCTCTACCGGGCGAACGTGGAGGCGGTCACGGCCTACTTCGCCCGGCGCAGCGCCGACCCGCACGTGGTCGCCGACCTCACGGCGGACACCTTCGTCACGGCGATCACCAGCTTCGGGTCCTTCGATCCGGGCAAGGGCACCGCGCGGGCCTGGGTGTTCGGGATCGCCCGGCACGTCTACGCCGCGCACTGCGAGGCGCACAGCCAGCAGCAGCACAAGCTGCGGCGGCTGACCGGCCGACGCGACCTGGAACCGGATCAGGTCGAGGAGCTGCTCGACCGCATCGACGCCGAACGAGCCGGCCGGGACCTGGTCACCGGGCTGGGCATGCTGCCGGACCGGGACCGCGCGGTGGTCGAGCTTGTGGACATCGCCGGGCTCCGCCCGAAGGAGGCGGCGGCAGCGCTCGGGCTCACGCCGGGCGCGGTACGGATGCGGCTGCTGCGAACCCGCGCCCAGCTGCGCAAACACGCCATAACCACGAATCAGATCAGGGGTGACAACAATGACTAAGTTCGCAGACCAGCTGTTCGACGACCTGATGCGTGAGCATGGACCGGCACTGGCGCACACCAGGGCGCCGACGCCCCCCAAGCGCCATATCACGGCGCGCCGGACGCTGCTGGCCGCGGGCGGAGGCGGCCTCGCCGCCGCCGCGGCCATCGCCGGCGCCCTCGTGGCCGGGGGCGGAACCCCGGCCTACGCGGTAACGAAGAACCCCGACGGCACGATCACGCTCGCGGTCTACCAGACGTCCGGGATAGCGGGAGCCAATGCCCGGCTCCGTCAGCTCGGCGACCAGCAGGTGGTCGTGGTGCCGGTCGAGCCGGGTTGCCCGAGCCTTGGCTCCCTTCCGGCGCCCGCCGTGTCGGCGCGCGGCCACCGGGTCACCACGCAGACAACCATCTCGCGCAACGGGTCCGTCACCGTGAACGCTGAGGGCATCCCGGCCGGGGACATCCTCGTGGTCGGCGTGGAGGCCAGTGCGCATGGCTCGCTCACGGGAGCAACCCTGACCTCGCCTCCGGCGCCGAGCTGCATGAGCCTTCCCGCGCCGCCCCCCGGCAACGGCGGCTCCGGGTTATAAGCGGAGCCGGTGGCGGGTCTGGCTCGCACCTGGCATGTCAGTGGCCTGCGGCGGCGGGCGCTGTGATGCGGGGCATGCTGCTGGTGGGGATGTAGCGGGTGTCAGGTTCTGCGCGGGAAGGCCAGGACGCAGTGCGTACCGCTGTAGATGGTGGGCATGCACTTGTTGCAGTGAATGCACAGTGACCGGGCCTGGGGATCGGACCCGATGCGATGCAGCAGATCGGGCTCGCGCAGCAGGGCACGGGCCATGGCGACGAACGCGAAGCCTTCGGCCATGGCCAGGTCCATGGTCTGCTTGCGGGTGATCCCGCCGAGCAGGATGAGCGGCAGGTTCAGCGCGGCGCGGAACTGGCGGGCACGGTCGAGCAGGTAGGCCTCCTGGTAGGGGTAGCTGCGCAGGAACCGGCTCCCGGTGAGCTGGAGGGCCAGCCGCATCGGCTGCGGGAACTGCGCGGCGAACTCGCGGACCGGCGCATCCCCGGTGAACAGGTACATCGGGTTCAGCAGCGAGCTGCCTGCGGTGAGCTCGAGGGCATCGACGCTCCCGTCGGCTTCCAGCCACTGGGCGACCTGGATGCTCTCATCGAGCCAGAACCCGCCGGGCACGCCGTCGTCCATGTTCAGCTTGGCGATGATCGCGAGCTGGCCGCCTACCGCGTCGCGCACCACCCGGGCGATGTCGCGGGCCAGGCGTGCCCGGTTGGCCAGGCTCCCGCCGAATCCGTCCGTGCGCCGGTTGAGCCTGGGGCTGAGAAACGAGCTGACCAGGTAGTTGTGCCCGAAGTGGAGCTCCACCGCGTCGAAGCCGGCGTCGCGTGCCACCAGCGCCGCCCTGGCGTGGGCGCGGGTAATCCGGTGCAGGTCACCGGCGGAGGCGGCCTTGATCATCCGCATACCGAGCGGGCTTGGCCGGCGGGAGGGCCCGAGCGCGGCCAGCTGGTTGGAGGCCGGGTTGGCGACTGGCCCGGCGTGCCCGATCTGGGCGCTGATCGCCGCTCCTTCAGCATGCACCGCCTCGGCGAGCCTGCGCAGCCCGGGCACGGCCTCGGGCCGCATCCAGATCTGGTGGCGGTCGGTGCGACCCTCGGGCGACACCGCGCAATATGCCACCGTGGTCATGCCGACGCCACCCCGCGCAGGCCGCAGGTGAAACTCGATCAGTTCGTCGGTGACCAGCCCGCCCGGGGTCATGCCCTCGAAGGTCGCGGCCTTGATTACCCGGTTGCGCAGCTCGACCGGGCCCAGCCGCGCGGGCCTGAACAGCTGCCGATCAGCCACCGCGCTCGCCGCCGGTCCAGCCCGCCGGCCACGACGCTGACCCGGGCCGCCACACCAGCCCGCCCGGTGTCCGGGCGCCCGCCACCGGGCTCCCAGGAACCCGGATCAGCCGGGCGGACCCGCTGCGAACCCCGCCCACGGACCGGGCATCAGGGCGTCCCGTTCCGGCGCCGCAGGCAGCCCCGGCCAGCAGCTGTTCCCGGCCCAGTTCCGCTGCCGCGTTCCCGGTCATGCCGTCGAGTAGAGCACCCCCGGGGCAGCGATTCAACAAGAGACTGAACCAGCGACCGGACAGGTCAGGTCACGACCCGGGCCCATCAGCCTGACATGGCCCTGTGCCTGTGGCCAGCCACGACGGCCCGCCTGGCAGATCCGCCCGCGGCCGCGTGGCAGGTAGCCGCGGCACCCGCCAGTTCCAGCCGGAGCGGTGGTGACCGGCCGTGTCCCTGAAGGCGAAGACGAACTGCCTGGTCGCAAGCTCACCTGCGGTCCGGCCGGATCCTCGTCCGATCCGGATCCTCGTCCGATGTGGCCGGCTCAGCCCTGCTCGATGTACCCTGCGGCGCTGATCAGGAATGACGCCGAACTTCCGCCGAGGCCTACCCGGAGGTGATACCAGCCGCCTGGCCGCTGGGTGATCGCCGCGGTGACCACGGCGCCGGGGCTGGACGGGGCGATCAGGGTGAGCATGGCCGCGCTGGATCCTGTGCGGGTCATGGTGATCACGGGGGCAGGAATGCGCTGCAGCATCTGGTGGGAGACCCAGCCCTGATAGGGGCTGGTCTGCCCGCGGATGACCCGGGTCGAGCCGCTGGGGATCACCTGGCCGGGCAGGGGTATCTGGCGGATCTCCAGCTGGGTACCCGGTGCGGTGGCGACCGCGTAGGAACGGCTCACCCTAGTCACCGTCAGGCCCGGATCCAGGTGCCATAGCTGCTGGTAGCTGGAGGCGCCTGAGGCGCGGTCGAAGACAAGCACGAGATCTGGCTGCTGGCAGATGTAGACGCTGCGGTCGCGGGGGTGCCCGCCGAAGGCGGTATCGGTGAACTCGAAGAACTGCCCGTCCGGGCCGATGGCCTGGCGGATCAGGCCGGTGGGCGCGGCAGCGGAGAACGGCACGCCGGGCATGACCAGGACGTTGCTCGCCTCAGGTGATTTCAGATATGCCCGGTAGGCGGTGTTCTCGTACCCGGTGTGGCCAGCGTTCACCAGCAGGTTGCGGCCGCGGGCGTAGTAGGTCAGTGACATGTGGTCGTCGTGGCCGTGGACCTGGCGACCAGGGCCGAAGCGCAGCGAGTAGAACGACGCGGTGCCGAACGGCCGCCAGGTGGAGCGGCCAAACACGTACCCGGCGGTGTACACCGCCACCCGCTGCGGCGGGGGCGACCCGGCTGCGCCCCGGGTAGCCGCGTACTGAAGCGGAGTTCCGGGCGCCTGGGGCGGCGTTTCCACGTAGGTGTCGCCGATCTGCACCAGGTTGCCGTCGGGCTGAGTGGCCTGCGCCAGGAACGCGGGCATCAGCGCTATCCGGGAGGTGATCGACACCGGCAGCCGGTAGCCGCAGGCCGCTAGCTGGCGCTCGGCCTGTGTCCACAGGTCGTAGGTGAAGCCGGCGTAGCCGGTGGCTTGCTCGTTGGTGACGCCCTGGGCGTCTACGGCCGGGCCCAGCCGGTTGGCCGCGAACGAGGCGAGCATCTGCCGGAAGGCGACATGCCGCCAAGTCAGCGCCTGCCCGCCAAAGGCGCCGGCCGGGTAGGCGCATCCGATGGCCAGGAGCTCCAGGTCCTGCTTGAGCCCATGATTCCAGGCTCCCTGCCAGTGCGCGGCCTGGTAGTTGACCATGGGCGGGATCTGGTCCTCGATCCAGCCCTGGCCGGGGAACGCCTCCGACGAGCAGATCAGCGTGCGGGGATCGCGGGCGCCGATGGGCACGTTCTGGATCCAGCCCAGCAGCAGGGCCTTGGCTCGGGCCCGGTACGCCTCCGCGCCCGGGCCGCCCTCCAGGTACTGCTCGATCAAAGCCTCGATCCAGCTGCCCGACTGGTAGGTCTGAAACCAGGTCGGATGATGGAACGGGTCGAGCGACCAGTCGACGTCGCCGTCGCGGCGCGGGTCGATCGTCACCGCCGGCCACGGCCAGATCGTCAGCCGCCCAGCCATGATCTCAGCGGCCGTCCCGGGCGCGAACCCGGGCAGCGGCCCGCACGCCCTGGCCGCAGCCGTCAGCGGCTGCGGGCGCCGTGCAGCCGGCCGTGTACTACCCGGCTGCACGGCACCGGTGCGGCCAGCTGCTGGCCCGGCTGACGACACCGAAGGCGCGCCGGAGCAGCCGGCCAAGACGACAGCGGCAAGCAGGCCATGCACCCAGCAACCCCGCGTCCAGCAACCCCGCGTCACACGCGGCGTCCCGACGCGGCGCCTCGCCCACCTCACTGTCTCGCCCAGCGCTCCCGGCCCGATCTCCTCCCACATCCCCCATCACGACGCTAGCTGCCGCATCACAGATCATCAACCGCATGCGCGGGCCAGGCATACACAGCGCAACCGTTCCAGATGCCCAGATAATGCGAACGGGCCCGAGCGCCATGGGACTGCCGGACCGAAGGCATCACGCTAAGTGACACAGGGAGCCCGCGTGGGCGCGCGCAGATCAGGCAGATCGTCGCCGCCCTCAGCTGGGCTAGGCCTGCTTGGTGCACTGCCTGCTTGGTGCACTGCGCGGGACGGGCAGCTTTGGGGCTGGTTCGCCGTTTGCAGACTTCGTATGAACAGGACTTTAGGCCCGCCGGAAGAGGCCAAAGTCCCTAGTGTGAGTCTGACAGGGCGTGGACTCTACAGGCAGGTGGAGGTAATCACGATAGGGGGCATGATGGAAACTGTCGCTGCGATACTCATTGCTGCCGGCGTTGTTGCCCTTGTATTTCTAGGGATCATCTTTGTGGTAGGGGTGGGCTGGTTTATCGACTCTTTCCTCTAAACGTAGGCTGCCAGCTGGCGGGGTGTCCATTCAGGGGACCCCCAGTGAGGTGCGGTTTTGAGCTTCAGTTTAGCGGGCTGGTACGGGGAGCCAGCGGTGCCCGCTGAGGGCTCGGGTGATGGTGCCGAGAGTTGTCAATCCGTTGTTAGCGGCCGAATCGAGGTGCGTATTCAATATCACCGTACTTAACATCCTGCCACCATGATGACGAAACCGCCGCGCCACGAACGGCTGGTATACAGTTGTCCGTGAAACCACACTTGCTCGTTACGAGCCAATCAAATGCTGATTGCCAGGCCGGGCCGGGGATCACCGGGTGGACCGCGGCCCCGTCGCTCTGGAGGTGGGAGGCCGGCATGCGAGTGCTGATCATTGGCGTCGGCGTGATTGGCAGCTTCAACGCCGCGCGCCTGGCCGGCGGCGACGTCGATGTGACGCTCCTGGCCCGCGGTCGGCGCCTGGCAGATCTGCGCGAGCACGGGATCGTCCTGGAGAACGCGTTCAGCCGGCGCCAGAGCATCACGCGCGTTCCGCTGGTCGGGCGGCTGGACCCCGGCGACGTCTACGACCTGGCGATCGTCATCGTCCGGCGCAACCAGATCGCCTCGGTGCTGCCCATGCTCGCCAGCAACACCAAGATCCCCTCGGTGCTGTTCCTCGGCAACAACGCCGGCGGCCAGGACGACATGACCGGCGCGCTCGGCAGGCAGCGGGTGCTGATCGGAACGGTCAACGCCGGCGGCGAGCGGCAAGGCCACGTGGTGCGCTACATCTACTCGCGGCGGATCCCGGTCCTGCTCTCCGAGCTCGACGGGGCTCCCACCCCGCGGGCCGAAGCGATCGTCCGCATGTTCAACAGCGCGGGACTGGGCGCCCGGCTGGCCAAGGACATCGACGCGCGGCAAAAGACGCACGCCGCCGGCCTGTGCATCGCCGGAGCGATGTACATGTGCGGCGGGGACATCCGCCGCCTGGCGCACACACCCAGCGCAATCCGGCTGTTCGTGCACGCCTACCGGGAGGCGCTGCGGGCCCTGCACGATACCGGCGTGCCCATCAGGCCCCGGGCGATACGGCTGATCGAGTGGATCCCGGTGCCCGTGCAGATGCTGGCATGGCGCCTGTTCCTCAACACCAACCTGGCCGTGGTCGGCGGGCAGCGCCACGCCAACGCCGCCCCCGATGAGATGAGGGAACTGGCCGACGAGATCCGCACCATCCTCCGCCAGGCAGGCCATCCCTCCCCAGCCAGCGACGCTCTCTACGCAGAGATCGACGAGCGCTTCCAGTCGCAGATAGCGAGCCCGGCAGCACAGCCCCAGCAGTGGGCCGGCGGCGGCCACCGCGCCTTACCTTCAGCGTGACAAGCGCATCTACCTTCAGATCAGCGCGAGCAAGCCGAAGGCGGCGGAAGCAAAGACAACAAGCCTCAGCCTGGCGACCGCACAGTCGCCAAGCCGGTCACTTCAGAAAAGCCGCACCCATTTCGCTGAGATCACCTCATTATGTGAGCCCGAAGGGCGCGGTGATCTTTCGATTACCCACATAATGCCGAGAAGAGTACATTTAAGATAACCCTTGATGAGTGCGAATGGCGAACGGGTGACCCGAACTCACGGCTGTGAATAGGCTGCACCTGATCTGGATCGCCGGTGATCCGAGCCTGCGCCCGGCCCGCTGATGCGCACAACCGCATTACCCAGCAAGTGTGTCGGATATCGAGACTGCTCAGGACCGGGGGGACGAACGTCCGCGTCAGCACGGGACGTTCCTCCTGTCTTCGGATATTTCATTCATGGCCGGCAACCAGGGAGCCGGCCGGGACGTCGTCGCAAGTAAAAGGTGGAGTGCCGCAAGCAAGGCAGCAAAGAAAAGAGGGCTCCATCATGAAAATCTCATTGGGCCGGGTGACGGCGCTGGCTACGGTCCCCGTGCTACTTTTCGCGCTCGGGGCGGGCAGCGCCTCGGCGCAGCCCGCGAGCGGTTCGCCGCCACCGCCGTCCGGGTTCGAAGCGGACTCGGCAAGCTTCGTGTCGGCGCAGACTGGGTTCGTGCTCGGCGCACGCGGCTGCAGCAGGCTGCCGTGCACGGCCCGGCTAGTCAAGACCACCAACGGCGGCAGGACCTGGAGCGCGGTGCACGCGCCGGCCGTCTCGCTGGTCCCGCCGTCCACCACAACCCCGCTGTCCGCAGTCAGTACCGTCCGGTTCGCCAGCAGCAGCGATGGCTGGCTGTACAACCCCGGCCTGTGGGCCACCACCAACGGCGGCAGGACCTGGCAGCGCATCGAGCTGCCCGGCACAGTCGGCGCGCTGGCAGCCTCCGACGGGGTGGCGTTCGCCTCGGTAACGCCGGCCAGCGGCGGAACGCCCCGGCTGTATGAAAGCCTGGTGGGCACCGGCCGGTGGTCCCTGGTACCGGGCGTGGCGCCGGGTAACTCGCTGGCGGTGTCCGGTCACTCCGGCTGGGCCGGTACTCCGCCGAACCTGTGGGCGACCACCGACAGCGGCCGGTCCTGGCACAAGCTGTCGTTCCGCTGCCCGCCGGGCCGCGACGCGAGCGGCGTAGCGGCCGCCTCGCCCGCCAGCATCGCGCTAGTCTGCTTCAGCCCGGCCGCCGGCAGCAGCGCCAAGGCGGTTTTCGTCTCTTCCAACGGCGGACGCACCTTCCGCGAAGCCGGGCAGGCACCGCCCGGCGGTATCCCCCGCCTGCTGGCCATGCCGCCATACCAGCCGCAGCTGATGACGCTTGCCGCCAGTAACGGCGCCAGCTTCCTGGACCGGTCGGTCAACGGCGGCCGGACCTGGCAGCAGGTGACCTATAGCGACGGCGGGCTCGGCTGGCGTGACCTGGCCTATGTCAGCGCCACCACTGGCTATCTGGTCCACTTCGGCGGCGGGCCGGTCATCGCCTACAGCCAAGGGCTGATGAAGACGACCAACGCCGGGGCACGCTGGCAGACCGTAGCGATTCCTTAACCCTGCACCGAACGAGCAGCGGTGCCTCCCGGTCACGGCCGAGCCACCACTGCTCGTTCACGCCAGGTCGGCGATTCCAGCTTCTGCGGGCTGCTGGAACCTCATTCTGCAGTGATCAGGATAAGTCTCATGAAGCTTCAGCTTGCATTCAGGAATCGTCAGCAGGATTACTAGCGACAGATGAAGAGATGGACTGAGAAGCCTGGCCGGGCCGGTCGCTGACCAATAGGGCAGCGTTGGCATCAGAGCCACGCACTGTCGGGTGACGGAAGTCCCGGAATTTCCCGACGGAAGTCCCGGGATTTCCCGACGAAATTCCCTGACGGGATTCTCTCGTGGGGGAGGTCATTTAATGTTCTTTACATACCTGCTGGGAGAACTGCGGCGGCGGACGCGGCAGGCCTGTTTCATCGCGCTAGGCCTGGCCCTGGGCATTGGCCTGGCGATTACTGTGACCGCTGCGTCCGCGGGGGTGAAGAATGCGCAGGGCACGGTCCTGCACTCGCTGTACGGGGTGGGCACCGACATTACCGTGACCCAGCCGCCGGCGCCCGGGTCCGGGCGCGGGCCAGGGTTCTCGTTCGGCCCGGGCTCCGGGTTCCAGCCAGGCGGGAAAGTCAATAGTGATGTGCTGACCCCGGCGCAGCCAGGGACGCTCCAGGCCTCATCGGTGGCGGCGATATCGCGGCTGCGTGATGTCGCTGCCGCTTCGGGAGCGCTGGTCCTCACCGACACGCATGTCACCGGCACGATCCCGTCAGCGCCGGCGAGCCAGACGGGTAGCGGGGCCGGCGGCACCGGGTCGTTCAGCATCAGCTCGTTCAGCGTGGACGGGGTGCAGCTGTCCGGGGGTGAGGTCGGCGTGCTCAGTTCCGGGCAGATCACCTCGGGCCGGACCTTCACCGCCTCGGACGCGGCATCCAGCGTCGCGGTGGTGGACTCCGGCTACGCCAGGCAGCAGGGCCTCACGGCGGGCTCGTCACTGACCATCGCTGGCAAGAAGTTCACCGTGATCGGCATCGTCGCCATGCCGCCGGGGGCCAGCACGCCTGATGTGTTCATCCCGCTCGCCCGGGCGCAGGCGCTGTCGGGCATGACCGGCGAGGTGAGCACCATCTACGTTGCCGCCGACAGCTCCTCGGACGTAACCGGCGTGGCCGCTGAGATCTCGGCCTTGCTGCCGAAGGCCACGGTGACCACCTCGAGCAACCTGGCCAGTGAGGTGACAGGCTCGCTGGCCAGCGCCTCCAGCCTGGCAAGCAACCTGGGCCGGTGGCTTGCCGTCGCTGTGCTTGCCGTCGCGTTCGGCCTGGCGGCACTGCTGATGATGGGCGCGGTCACGCGCAGGGTACAAGAACTTGGCACGCTCAAGGCCCTCGGCTGGCAAAGCCGCCGGGTCATCGGCCAGGTCATGGGTGAGGCGCTCACGCTCGGCTTGATCGGCGGGGTGGCGGGAATCGCGCTCGGTTTGGGCGGCGCGGCGATCATCGACGCCGTAGCGCCCTCGCTGACCGCCTCTACCGGGCCAGCAGCCGGATCGGCCGCTCCTGGTGCGGCGCGTGCGGTAACCGGGCTCGGCAGCGGTGCCAGGCAGCTAGCCGCCAGCACCGTCACCGTCCACCTGAGCGCGCCGGTCACCCTCGGCGTGATCGCGGCAGCAGTGCTGCTCTCCATTGCGGGCGGGCTGATCGCCGGCCTGTTCGGCGGATGGCGTGCGGCACGCCTGCGCCCGGCGGCGTCGCTGGGAGCGGTGGGCTGAGCCTGGGGAAGGAGCACCGACGTCGGGAAGGGCCGGCTGAACGGCGCCAGCTGCGCAGCACGGAAGAACAGACTGTCACAATCCACCAGCGGACGGAGAGATCATGTACAAGCTGACCGGGGTGACGAAGAACTATCAGCGGGGGCGCAGCGTGGTGCAGGCGCTGAGAGGCGTGGACCTGGTGATCGAGGACGGGGAGTGGCTGGCGATCCGAGGCCCCACCGGACAAGGGAAGACGACGCTGCTGCACATCCTCGGCGCTCTCGACCGGCCCACGTCGGGCATCGTCGAGCTCGACGGCCAGGATCTTGCGCAGCTGCGTGAGGCCGAGCTGACCAAGGTGCGGGCGAAATCCATCGGGTTCATCTTCCAGACCTTCAACCTGATCCCGACGCTGACGGCGCAGCAGAACGTGGAAACCGCGCTCGTGCCGCTGCACATGACGACGGCCGGGCAGCACCCCCGGGCCGCGGCCGCGCTCGCCGACGTCGGGCTCGGCGACCGGGCCGACCACCTGCCCGGCGAGCTGTCCGGCGGACAGCAGCAGCGGGTCGCCATCGCCCGCGCGCTGGTGAAGGAGCCCAGGGTGCTGCTGGCCGACGAGCCCTCCGGCAACCTGGACGAGGAGACCAGGGACGAGCTCATCTCGCTGCTGGACAGGCTCTGGCGCCACCTCGGGCTGACGCTGGTCGTAGTCACCCACGACAGCGCGGTCGCCGGCCGCGCCCAACGGCAAGGCCTGCTACGCCACGGCCGCGTGTCGATCACATGAAGGCAGGCCAGGCCGATTGCCCTACCGCAGAGTCTGCAAACAGGGACGCACCCCGCGGGCACAGCGTGGGCTTGTTCGCCGTCGCGCTGGTCACCGCCGAGCTTCGGGAGATGTTCGGCATCCGCGTCTACCTGAACCCGCCCGAGGAGGTCAGGCGACGCTGGAAGATAGCCCGCGACTGCTCACGCCGCGGGTACTCGACCGACCAGGTACTCAAGGAGCTGGACCGGCGCGAGCCCGACTCCGAGGCCTACATCCGCCCCCAGCGCCATTTCGCCGACATCGTGGTTTCGTTCATGCCGGGCCAGTCACAAGACCCCGGCCAGCTTGACGCGCACCTGTTCCTGCGCGACTCGCTGCCCCACCCCGACCTGACCGGTGTCGTCGGCGACGGAGCAGATGCGGACGACCTGACCCTTGCCGACCATTCCGGCGAGCAGGAACTCCGGATTCCCGGCACCATCTCCGCAGACCGGGCCGTGGAGCTGGAGGAGGCGATCTGGGACCGGATGCAC
>JASHYW010000317.1 GCA_030042885.1 Streptosporangiaceae bacterium
CGTCGATGCCCCGGTTGGCCAGGTCCAGCATGATGCCCAGCATGGCCCGGAACACCGCGGGGTTGGCGTAGTTCAGGTCCCACTGGTACTCGTGGAAGCTCGTCCACACCAAGCCCAGGCCCGGGATCTCGCTGAAACTCCCCGGCGCAGTGTCGGGGAACACTTCGGGCAGCGTCCGCTCGAAGGCGTCGGGCTCGGTCCGGTCCGGGTAGATCAGGTACATCTCGCGGTAGCCGGGCTCGCCCGCCAGCGCCTTACGGGCCCACTCGTGCTCGGCCGCGGTGTGGTTGAGCACCAGGTCGATGCACAGCACCATGCCCCGCTCGTGCAGGTCGCCGGCCAGGGCCTGCAAGTCGGCCATGGCCCCGATCCGCGGGTCGACCGCGCCGTAGTCCGCCACCGCGTAGCCGCCGTCGTTCTCCCCCTCGCGCGGCCGCAGCAGCGGCATCAAGTGCAGGTACGTGACCCCGAGATCGGCCAGGTAGTCCAGGTGCTTCCGGATCCCCGCCAGCGAGCCGGCGAACCGGTCGGCGTAGCAGACGTAGCCGATCATGCGGGACCGCTGGAACCAGGCCGGGTCGATCTCGCGGCGGCGGTCCAGCAGCCGCAGCGGCGCCGGACGCTGGACGGCGGCATTGAGGGCGTCCAGGACCAGCTGGGTGGCGAGCTTGTCGGTGTCCGCCACCCCGCCGTACACCAGGCTGAGCGGCTCGAGGATGTCGAAGGACAGCTGCTCCAGCCGGGTCAGGAACGCGTCAGCCTCCGCCAAATCCAGCCGGGCCCGCGCCTCGTGCTCGACCGCGGGACGCAACTCGGGCACCCGCTGCTCCTTCGTCCGGGTACCGCGACGATAGCAGGCTGCGCAGCGCGCCTTCGTGGACGAGGAGCTGCCGCTTGCGCTCGGTTCCCCCGGCGTAGCCGCGCATGCTGCCGTCTGCGCCGATGACCCGGTGGCACGGGCGGATGATCAGCAGGGGGTTCGCGGCGATCGCGGCGCCGAGGGCCTGGATCCGGTCGCGCGGGATGCCGAGGTACCCGGCGAGCTCGCCGTAGCTGATGGTGGTGCCGTACCGGATCGAGTCCAGGGCCTTCCAGACCCGCTGCTGGAACTCGGTGCCGCGCGGGGCGAGGTCCAGGTCGAAGCTGGTCAGCTCGCCCGCGAAGTACGCGTGGAGCTGCTCAATTACCCGAACGAACGCCTCGGGCGCGCGACGCCAGGCGGCCCGGATCGCCGGGGCGTTGCGCTGGCCGGACATCGACACCGAGGTCAGGATCACGCCGCCCTCGGTTTCCTCCCCCACCAGGAGGAGCTCTCCCACGGGGCTCGTTACTGTTGTGTAGCTGGTCATGCCCCGAGGCTATGAGGCCCGCGGTGGCCAAGCTGGCGGATTTCGGACATCGCGATGACGGGAGCGCCCATGCCGGAACCGACGGTGAACCATCAGGTGCGGCTGGCGGCACGGCCGTCCGGGCTGCCGCGGGCCGCCGACTGGGAGTTCACCAGCGAGGATGTCCCGGTGCCCGGCGCCGGGCAGTTCGTGGTGGCGATCTCGCACCTGTCCATCGACCCGGCGATGCGCGGCTGGATGAACGCGACCGCTTCCTATATCGCGCCGGTCGAGATCGGCGCGGTCATGCGGGCCGGCGGGGCCGGGCGCGTCATCGCGTCCGAGCATTCCGGGTTCGCGGTGGGCGACTACGTGTCCGGCGCGTTCGGCGTCCAGGAGTACGCAGTATCGGACGGCCGGGGGGTGATCAAGCTGGACACCAGCCTGGCACCACTGCCGACGTACCTGGCCGCGCTGGGGATGACCGGGCTGACCGCCTACTTCGCGCTGCTGGACGTCGGGCGGCCCAAGGAGGGCGACACCGTGGTGGTCTCCGGCGCGGCCGGCGCGGTGGGCAGCATGGCCGGCCAGATCGCCAAGATCAAGGGCTGCCGGGTCATCGGCATCGCGGGCGGGCCGGAGAAGTGCCGCGCGGTGACCGAGGAGTTCGGGTTCGACGCGGCGATCGACTACCGGGAGCCGGGGCTGCGCAAGAAGCTGCGTGAACTCGCGCCGCGCGGCGTCGACGTGTATTTCGACAACGTGGGCGGCGAGATCCTAGATGAGGTCCTGACCCGCATCGCGCGCGGGGCCAGGATCATCATCTGCGGCGCGGTCTCGCAGTACAACGAGACGCGGGTGCGGGGCCCGGCCAACTACCTGATGCTGGTGGTGGCGCGGGCGTCGATGACCGGCATGGTGGTGTTCGACTACGCCGACCGGTACCCAGAGGCCACGGCCGAACTGGCGGGCTGGTACCGCGCCGGGAAGCTCGTCGCGCGCGAGCAGATCGTGCACGGCAGCGTCCGCGACTTCCCCGAGACGCTGCTGATGCTGTTCGAGGGCGCGAACACCGGCAAGCTGATCCTGGCGCTCGGCGAGGGCTAGCGTGTCGCGGGTGCGCGGTGCACCAGGTCCAGGCCGCGGAGCAGGGCCTCGATGACCGTGACGGCGCGGCCGATGTCCGGCGCGCGGTCGGCGATCACGTCGGCGTACAGGAATCCCTCGCTGACCCGCACGATCGTGTAGGCCAGCGTCGGGGTGTCCAGGCTGGTGTCGAACGAGCCGCGGCCCCGTTCCAGGTCGATGAGGTTCTCCAGCGAGGCGGCCATGCCCTGGTGGACCGTGCTGTGCCGCCCGGTCAGGATGCGCAGCGCCGTTTCCGGGTCGGATTCCAGGAATATCCGCACCGGGCGGTCGGCGCCGATGGCGTAGAGCACCCCGCCGATCAGCGCGGTAAGCCGGGCGGTTCCGGTCAGGTGAACGCTGGCTCGCACCTGCTCGGCGAGCAGGCGCCGGGCCCGCCACCAGAGCACCTGGTCGAGCAGTTGCTCCCGGTTGCCGGCCCGCCGGTACAAGGTGGCCCGGGCCACGCCGATGCGCC
>JASHYW010000318.1 GCA_030042885.1 Streptosporangiaceae bacterium
GCTTGCTGACCGGCCCAGTGCGGTTCGCGCAGTTCGCGCTTGAGGATCTTGCCCGCCGCGGACTTGGGCAGCGGCTCGGTGCGCACCTCGATGTGCCTGGGCATCTTGAACCCCGCGATCCGGTGGCGGCAGTGCGCGATCAGCTCGCCGGCGGTGACCTGCTGCCGGCAGAACACGACGGCATAGACCGCCTCACCCCAGCGCGGGTCGGGAACACCGAAGACCGCGACCTCCTCGACGGCGGCATGGCTGGACAGGGCCTCTTCCACCTCGGTGGAGTAAATGTTCTCGCCGCCGCTGACGATCATGTCCTTGGCCCGGTCGACCAGGTAAATGTAGGACCGGTCGTCCCGGTATCCCAGGTCACCGGTCCGGTACCAGCCGCCGCTCATGACCTCCGCCGTGGCCTCCGGCTTCTGCCAGTAACCGGCCATCAGGCTGGGGCTGCGCACCAGGAGTTCGCCCACCGTGCCCGGCGGCACGTCGGCCTGGGAGGAGTCGACCACCCGTATCTCGACGCCCACGGCGGGCTGGCCGCACGAGCGGACGAGCGCGGTGTCGAGGATGCGCTCCTCATGCGGCAGCAGCGTGGTGATCGGCGTCGCTTCGGTCGTGCCGTACACGTGCAGCAACTCTGCCTGGGGAAACGCGAGGTGGGCCCGCCTCAGCGTCTCGCCGGAGATGGGCGAGGCGCCGTGGCTGAGGTATCGCAGCGAGCTGACGTCCCGGGGCCGGGCGAGCTGCGCGTTGGCGGCCATGGCGAGCATGGTGGGCACGAGCAGCGTGTGCGTGACCGCCTCGCGCTCGATGAGGTCGACCGCCTGGTCGGGGTCGAACCTGGGCATGATGACGTGGGCCCCGCCCGCCCAGACGGTGGCCAGCGTGCCGATGATCCCGCCGGTGTGGAACATCGGCGAGGCCACCAGCCACCGTGTCTGCCGGTCAAAGGGCCAGGTGGCCATGAAGTGCAGCGCGCTGGTGACCAGGCTCCGGTGAGTGTGCATCGCGCCCTTGGCCGCGCCCGTGGTGCCTGAGGTGTAGAACAGGGCGGCCAGATCATCCTCGGCCACCCCGTCGCCGACGGGCACCTCGCCGGCCGAGGCGATCAGGTCCTCGTAATCGCCCGGCATGGTCAGCACCTGCTTGACGTCCGCCGCCCCCGGATAATCGGCGTCGGCAAACAGCAGGCTCACCCCGGCGTCCTCCAGGATGGCCCGCATCTCCGCGGGAGCCAGCCGCGAGTTGACCGGGACCAGCACGAAGCCCGCGGCCGGGAGCCCGAGGTAGAGCTCGAGATAACGATCGGAGTTCAGGCCTATGACCCCGATACGGTCGTGCGGGACCAGCCCTCTCATGCGCAAGCCGCCGGCCAGGCGGCGGCATCGCGAGCCGAGCTCGGCATAGGTCCGGCGATTGTCCTGACACACCACCGCGGGAGATGCGGCGGCGGTGCTGAGCGCTCGATTGAGCGGCTGGGCGAAGGTATACATCGGCTCGCCTCCCACCACGAAACCAGGGGCTGCGTCTCGCCCTATCCGGCGACGCCGTCGTTCCGGCCCGCCAATTGGCATGAAATTACCGAACGATCAGTCGGTGTGTAATGGCCGGAGGTCCGCAGGGCACCGGGCCAAAGGGCCCGCGGTCCGCAGCGCACGGGACGGAGGGCCCGCGGTCCGCAGGGCGGGGGCCGACGGCCCCGCGGTTTCTCTAATGCGCAAATGCGTACTATGCTTAGCACGCCCGCCCGGCGCAGAAGAGGGCTGACCGTCAGCCGCCCTCGGTCCTGACGTCAGGGAGGGTTTTCTTATGACAGCAGCCGCATCCGCCGCGCCGGTCAGGCACGAGCAGCTTCGCATCAGGGGATTGCGTATCCATGCTCAGATCTGCGGAGAAGGCGAGCCCCTGCTGCTCTACTCCGGCATCTGGGGCGAGGTGGGCCTGTGGGACCGCCTGCTCCCCTACCTGGACGGATTCCAGACGATCGCGTTCGACCCGCCAGGCATCGGCCGGTCGCAGATGCCCGCCTTCCCGCTGACCATGTGGGGGCTGTCCGAGTTCGGCACCGCGGTCCTCGACGAATTCGGCATAAAGTCTGCCCACGTCCTTGGTGCATCGTTCGGCGGCGCGCTGGCCCAGCAGATGGCGTTCTCGCACCCCCGCCACGTGCGCCGCCTGGTGCTCGCGTCGACATCCTTCGGCGGCTTCGCCATGCCCGGCAGCCTGGAAGCTCTCTGGCACTTCATCCACCCGCGCAGCTATCATCCGGAACGGCTGGAGCAGGTGGCCGGCCCGATGTTCGGCGGGCGGCTGCGGAAAGAGCCGGAACTCGTCCGCGGGATGCACATCCGCCGGCCCACCGATACCCTAGCCGCGCTGTACCGGTTGGCCCCGCTGGCCGGCTGGACGAGCCTGCCGTGCCTGTGGACCATCCGCCATCCCACGCTGGTCGTCGCGGGCGACGACGATCCGGTCACACCGCTGGTGAATCACCGGGTGATCGCCGCGCTGATCCCCAAGGCCCGGCTGCACACGGTGCACGGCGGCGGGCACCTGGTCCTGATCGACAGCGCCGATCAGGTGGGGCCGGTGATCGCCGACTTCCTCCGGGAAGGCTGAGCACGGGGAGGTCCTGCCGTGGCTACCGGCCACTCCGACGGCGATCCCGGCGATCGGGCGATGGACCTGGCGCTGCGGAGCGCCGCCCGCATGTATGCCGATGACCAGGCGACCAAGGCGCTCGGGATCAGCATCGACGAGGTCGGTCCCGGCCGGGCCACGGCCCGGATGCGGGTAACCGGCGACATGACCAACGGGCACGGCATCGCCCACGGCGGCTATGTCTTCCTGCTCGCCGATACCGCCTTCGCCTACGCCTGCAACAGCTACGGTCCGGTAACGGTGGCCCAGGCGTGCCAGATCACCTTCCTCAGCCCGGCCCGTGACGGCGACGAGCTCACCGCGGTGGCCGCGGAGCGGGTGCGGATGGAGCGCAACGGCATCTACGACGTCAGCGTCCGCCGCGCCGACGGGGAGGTGCTGGCGGAGATGCGCGGCCACAGCAGGACCATGCCGCCGCGGGAACCGGACTGACCTCAGTCCGGTCAACTGGACGGCCTGCGCCGCATGGCCGGCCGCCGTATCCGATAAATTCGGATGAGGTGGCAACATGAGCCAACGGCAGAGCCGGGGGACCACGTGACTGTACAGGCCGGGCCGAGCGCCTACGCGCTGCTGACCGACGGGACCACCATCGAGATCCGGCCCGCACGCCCTGACGATTTCGACGCGGTGCGGGACATGCACGCCAAGATGTCCCCGGAGAATTTGTACCTGCGCTTTTTCAGCATGAGCCGGGTCGCGGCCGAGCGTGAGGCACAGCGGATATGCGGCGAGCCAGCGCCCGGTCGCGCCGCGCTGCTGGCGGTACTGGGACGCCGGCTGATCGGCTGCGGCAGCTACGAGGTGACTGACGACGCCTCCGGATCCGCGGAGGTCGCCCTGACCGTGGCCGATGACATGCACAACCGGGGTGTCGGCACGCTGCTGCTCGAGCACCTGATCTCGCTGGCCCGCAGCCGGGGAGTCCGCACCTTTGTCGCGGAGACCCTGACCGAGAACGCGCTCATGCTGCAGGTGTTCGCCAACGCCGGGCTGCGGGCCCACCGCACCCTGGAGGACGGTGTCTATAATCTCAGCTTCCCGCTGCCGTCCGGCGACGGTGATACCGGCGGCACCTACCTTGACGCGGTCGCCGAACGGGAGCGGTCGGCCGATGTGGCGAGCCTGCGGCACCTGCTGACTCCGGACACGGTTGCCGTCATCGGCGCGAGCCGGCGCCCCGGGTCGCTCGGGCGGGCCATCCTGCAGAACATCATCGATGGCGGCTTCCGCGGGCGGGTTTACGCGGTCAACCCTGGTGCGCCCGAACTGGACGGCGTGCCGTGCCTGCCGTCGGCGGCCGCGCTGCCCGAGCAGGTCGACCTGGCGGTCATCGCCGTGCCGGCAGCTGCCGTGCTCGGTACCGCCGAAGATTGCGGGCGGCGGGGCGTCAAGGCCCTGGTCGTCACCACGTCGGGTCTGGACGGCGCGGCCCGGGCCGAGCTGCTGGGTATCTGCCGCCGCCACGGCATGCGGCTGGTCGGGCCGGGCTCCTTCGGGGTGGCCAACACCGCCATTTCCCTGGACGCGACGTTCGCGGCCCGCCATCCCCGCCCCGGGATGACCGGGCTGGCAGCGCAGGCCACCGGCGGCGCCGGTTTCGTCCTGCCCGAGCACCTGTCCCGGCTGGGCATCGGGATTTCCACCCTGGTCTCCCTCGGCGACAAGGACGACGTGTCCGGCACTGACATGCTGCTGTGGTGGGAATCCGACCCGGCGACCAAGCTGGCCGTGCTGTACCTGGAGTCGTTCCGCTACCCGCGCAAGTTCGCCCGCACCGCCCGGGCCCTCGGCCGTAACATGCCGGTCCTGATCGTGAACGCGGGACGGTCAGCGGCGGGCCTTCGGCTGGCCGCGGCGCGCGCCGCGGCGGAGGTCGCCCCGCAGCTCACCCGGCAGGCCCTGTTCGAGCAGGCCGGCGTGATCGCCACCGCCAACCTCGGCGAATTGCTCGACGCCACGGCACTGCTGGCATCCCAGCCAGCGCCCACCGGACCCAGGGTCGGCATCGTGGCCAATACGCGCGGCGGCGAGGTGCTCGGCGCCGATGCGTGCGGCGACGCGGACCTGGAGGTCGCCAGCCTCGGCCGGGACACGCAGTGGGCACTGGCGGACCTGCTCCCCTCCGTGGCCACGGTGGCCGGTCCGGTTGATACCACGGCCGCGGTCGCGCCCGGCATCTTCCGCCGGTGCCTGGAGCTCGTCGGCGCCGACCCGGGTGTGGACGCGGTCCTGGCGCTGACAACCACCACTGCGGCCGGCGACCTGGTTCCCGAGGTGTGCGCCGCCCGGCTGCCGGTGCCGATCGCCGCGGCGGTGATGGACCAGGTCGAAGCGGTCCGGCTGCTTCCGGGCCCGGACCAGGACAGCCCCGCCGTCCCGGCCTACGTCTATCCCGAGTCCGCCGCCCGCGCCCTCAGCCAGGCCGCGCGCTACGGCGCGTGGCGGGCGGCCTCCCCCGGAAGCATCCCGGACCTGCCCGGCATCGACCGGGACCGCGCGAGCGAAATCGTCGCGGGCTATCTCGCCGGGACTCCCGGGGGCGGCTGGCTGCCCCGTGAGCGGGCCGTCGAGCTGCTCTCCTGCTACGGCGTGACGCTGGCCGACAGCACCGTGGTGACCACCGAGAAGGGCGCGGCGGCGGCGGCGGCACGATTCGGCGCTCCGGTGGCGCTCAAGGCGGACGTGCCTGACCTGGTGGTGCGCCGGAGTCGCGCGGGAGCGGTCCTGCTTGACCTGCATGGTGCGGATGAGGTCCGGCGCGGATACCGCTCGCTGCGGGAAACATTCGGCGACCGGATGGATGGCGTCATCGTCCAGCCGATGATCGCTGACGGTGTAGAGGTGCAGATCACTGTGATTGAGGAGCAGGTGTTCGGCCCGCTGGTGCTGTTCGGGCTGGCCGACGCCGCCGCCGATGTCCTGGCTGACCGCGCCGCGCGGCTCGCCCCGCTGACCGAATCGGATGCAGAGGACATGATCCGCTCGGTACGCGCCGCCCCGCTGCTGCTCGGGCGGGCGGGCGCCCCCGCCGCTGACATCGCTTCACTGAAGGACATGCTGCTGCGGGTTTCCCAGCTGGCTGAGGATCTCCCGCAGGTCGCGGAGCTGGAGCTGAGCCCGGTCGTGGCCCGCCCTGACGGCGCCGTGGCGGTCACCGGCCTGATCCGCATCCAGCCCGCGGAGCCCGCCGACTCCTACCTGCGGCGGCTGCGCTGACCTTCTTCCCGTCCCCGGTCACGCCGGCGGAGACAGCGTCAGGGACAGTGACGGGAACACGGTCTGGCAGGCACGAACCACGGTTCGTTCGGCATAAAGAATTCTGGTAACGGCCCTTGACGCGGTCGCCGGCGGGGTCGAAGGGGGGGCGCAGGTGGACGGAGGCAGGGTACAGGCAGCCGCCGACATTCACCTGGTACGCGCCGGATCGCGCCAGGTCGGGGGTGAGCACGGCATCGCCGGGATGGCGGACGTAGGCCAGGCCCACGCAGGCGCCGAGGGACTCACCCCAGGCGCCCGAGGTGATCTGGCCCACGGCGACGCCCTCACGCAGGACCAGCTCGCCGCCCCAGATCATGGCGTCCGGGTCCCGGGTTTCGTCCAGCACGAGCGAGACGAGCCTGCGCCTGGGGCCGTCGGCCCGGGCCTTCTCGACGGCATCCCGGCCCAGGAACGGGATACAGGTCTTGAGCTTGCAGGCGAACAGGAGGCCGGCCTCGAGCGGGTTGTAGTCCGGGGTCAGCTCGCGGCCGAAGGCCCGGTAGGCCTTCTCCAGCCGCATCGACTCGATCGCGTAGTAGCCGGCGTTGACCAGGCCGAGGTCGGCGCCGGCTTCCATCAGGTCCTGGTAGGCGCCCACGGCGAAGTCCGCCGGGACGTACAGCTCCCAGCCGAGCTCGCCGACGTAGGTGATCCTGGTCGCGCGGACCGTGGCGTAGCCGAGGTCGATCTCGCGGCTGGAGCCGAACGGGAACACCTCGTCGCGGAAATCGCTGCGGGACAGCCGGGACAGCAGCTCGCGTGATCTCGGGCCCATGACGCCGTAGACGGCGAACTGCGAGGTGACGTCGACCACGCAGGCGTGGCAGCCGGCGGGCATCCGCCTGGTGATATAGTCCTTGTCGCGCTCGGTGGTGGCGGCGCTGCTGACCAGCAGGAACTCGTCGGCCTTGAGCCTGGTCACGGTGATGTCGGCCTCGTAGGTGCCGCGCGCGTTGAGCATGCCGGTGTAGACGGTCCGGCCGGGCTCGACCGCGACGTCGGCGGTGCACAGCCACTGCAGTGCCTGCTCGGCATCCCGGCCGACGACCAGGTACTTGGAGAAGCTGGTCTGGTCGAACAGGGCAACGGCGGTGCGGGCGGCGCGCTGCTCCGCGGAGGACCACGGCTGCCAGTTCTGCTGGCCCCAGCCGTACTCGATGACCGGGCTCCGGCCGGGCGGGGCGAAGAAGTTCGCGCGTTCCCAGCCCATCTTGCTGCCGAATCCGGCGTTGGCCTGCTTGAGCAGGTGATAGGCCGGGGACCTGCGGAACGGCCGGGCGGTGTCCAGCTCGCGGTTCGGCCAGGGCACCGCGTAGTGCAGGCCCAGGACCTCGCTGACCCGGTCGTGCAGCCACTGGTTGTTGCCGTTGAAGGCGGCGAAGCGCCGGATGTCGACCGCGGACAGGTCCAGGCTCGGCTCGCCCTCGGTGATCCACTCGGCCAGCGCCCGCCCGGCTCCCCCGGCCGACGCGATGCCGACCGAGTTGAAGCCGGCCCCGACGAAGAAGTTCCGGAGCTCCGGCGCCTCGCCCAGGATGAACTGGTTGTCAGGGGTGAAGCTCTCCGGTCCGTTGTAGAACATCTTGATCCCGGTCTCGGCCAGCACCGGGATCCGCGCGATGGCGCTGTCCATCAGGATCGTGAAGTGGTCCCAGTCCTCTTCCAGCAGCTGGAACTCGAACGGGCAGGGCAGCGCGTCGGGCGCGACCCAGGGCTTGGCCTCGGGCTCGAAGCCGCCGACGACCAGCCCGCCGACCTCTTCCTTGATGTAGGTGTAGCCATCGGGGTCGCGCAGCACCGGCAGGTCCCGGTGCACCCCGTCGATCTGCTCGGTGACCACGTAGAAGTGCTCGGCCGAGTGCAGCGGCACGGTCACCCCGCACATCGCGCCGACCTGCTTGGCCCACTGGCCCGCGCAGTTGACCACCACCTCGGCCTCGACGTCGCCGGAGTCGGTCCGCACGCCGGTCACGGCGCCGCCGGCGGCCAGGATGCCGGTCACCCGGGTCCGCTCCCTGATCGTGACGCCGCGGTCGCGGGCGCCGCGGGCCAGCGCGGCGGTCAGGTCGGTGGGGTTGGCCCGGCCGTCGCCCGGCAGCCAGATCGCCCCGGCCAGGTCGTCGATCCGCATGACCGGGAAGAGCTCGCGGGCCCGTTCCGGGCTGATCAGCTCGCATTCCAGCTGGTAGGCCTCGGCGGTGGCGGCGGTCCGCCGGAGCTGGGTAAGCCGGTTCCGGGTCCGGGCCACGGTGACGCCGCCGCAGCGCCGGAAGCCGGTGGACAGGCCGGTTTCGGCCTCCAGCCGGTCGTACAGCTCGGTGGAGTACTGCACCAGCCGGGTGCCGTTCTCCGAGGCGCGCAGCTGGCCGAC
>JASHYW010000319.1 GCA_030042885.1 Streptosporangiaceae bacterium
AAATACGACAAGAAGCTCCTGCGTGCCCGTGAAGCCGAAGGCGCCCTGGATGTCGTGTTCAGCGATCAGGCGCCCACGGCCCCGCCCACGCGAGACGTATGACCATCAGGAGGACGTTATGTCAGAAGCCGTCATCGTCAGCATCGGCCGGACACCGATCGGCCGTGCCGTCAAGGGCTCGCTCATCGATCAGCGGCCCGACGACCTGGGCGCCTACGTGGTGACCGAGGTGCTCAAGCGGGTCCCGCAGCTGGACCGCGGCCAGATCGACGACGTGATCTGCGGCTGCGCGCTGCCCGGCGGCGAGCAGTCGCACAACCTGGGCCGGATCATCAGCCTCCTGACCGGGATCGGGGCTCCGGGCACCACCGTCAACCGGTATTGCGCGTCGTCGCTGCAGGCCCTCCGGATGGCCTTCCACGCCATCAAGGCCGACGAGGGCTCGGCCTTCCTGTGCGCCGGCGTGGAGTCGAGCACCCGCTCGCCGCTGGGCGTGTTCTGCGACCAGCCGGACACCCAGAACCCGCGCCTGCAGGCCGGCAACGCCGAGGGCTTCCCCCAGGCTTACATGGCCATGGGCGTGACCGCCGAGAACGTGGCCGACAAGTACGACATCGGCCGCGAGGAGATGGACCGGTACGCCCTGCAGAGCCACCAGCGCGCGGTCCAGGCCACCCGGGACGGGACGTTCGCCAGGGAGATCATTCCCGTGCCGCTGGCCTCCGGGGCCACCATGACCGCCGATGACGGGCCCAGGCCGGACACCAGCCTGGAGAAACTGGCCGCGCTCAAGCCGGTCTTCCGCGAGGGCGGCCGGGTCACGGCCGGGAATTCCTGCCCGCTCAACGACGGCGCCGCGGCCGTGGTGGTGATGTCGCGGGCGCTGGCCGGCCGGCTCGGGATCACCCCGATCGCGCGCATCATCTCGACCGGCGTCTCCTCCCTGGAGCCTGAGCTGATGGGCCTGGGCCCGATCGAATCCACCCGGCAGGCGCTGGACCGGGCCGGGATGACCATCGCTGACATGGACGTGGTGGAACTCAACGAGGCGTTCGCCGCGCAGGTCCTCCCGTCGGCCCGGGGAATCGGCGTCGATCCGTTCAGCGACAAGCTCAACCCGCACGGCGGCGCCATCGCCCTCGGCCATCCGTTCGGGATGACCGGGGTGCGCATCCTGGCCACGCTGCTGAATGAGCTGCGCACCCGCGATCAGACGATCGGCCTCGAAACAATGTGCGTAGGCGGCGGCCAGGGTATGGCCATGATCATAGAGAGGCTGTCATGAGTACTCCACGCGGCAAGGCGCCGCTCACCGAGACAACTCCCAACGGACGTAAGCGGGCCGCACCGGTGCCGAAGGACCTGGTCAAGAGCGCGGCTCAGCCGCCCGTCACGGCCGAGGCTGCCCGCAAGCCGGGCCTCCTCGCCAGCCTGGGGCGGGACGCCGCGGGAACACTCCGGTTCCTCGGCCAGGCCGCCATGCGGCACCCGCAGGCGCTGCTGCAGACCATGCCCGACATCAGCTTCGAGCTGATGCGGATCGGGCTGGGCAAGTCCGAGGTGGCGCCGGGCAAGGGGGACAAGCGATTCGCCGATCCGGCCTGGCAGCAGAACCCGCTGTTCAAGATGACGATGCAGACGTACCTCACCTACAGCGCGGCGGCCGACGCCTACGTCGACAACCTCGGCCTGCCTGGCATGGGCGCCGAGCGCCTGCGCTTCGGGCTGGTCCTGGCGCGCGATGCCATGGCGCCGACCAACTTCTTCTGGGCCAACCCCGCGGCCATCAAGCGCTGCTTCGACACCGCCGGCGGCAGCATCGGCAAGGGGGTGGCCAACTGGGCCGGCGACCTGGTCCACAACCACGGCATGCCCTCGATGGTCGACCGCAGGCCGTTCAAGATCGGCGAGAACATTGCGTTCTCGCCCGGCGCGGTCATCTTCCGGAACGAGGTTTTCGAGCTGATCCAGTACACGCCGCAGAGCGAGACCGTCTACAGCCGGCCCATCCTCATGGTGCCCCCGCAGGTGAACAAGTACTACGCGCTGGACCTGTCACCGGGGCGCAGCCTGTACGAGTACCTGCTCCAGCGCGGCATCCAGGTGTACGGGATCAGCTGGCGCAACCCGACGGGGACGCAGCGCGACTGGAACTTCGACACCTACGTGCAGGCCACGATCGACGCCATCGACATAGTCCGCGAGGTTTCCGGCTCGCCGGATGTGAACCTCATGGGCGGTTGCCTGGGCGGGATGACGGCCGCCCTCACGCAGGCGCACCTGGCTGCCCTGGGGCAAGAAGACCGGATCCATTCCTCGACGATGTTCGTCACCCTGCTCGATTGCGAGTCCAGGGGGCGGATGTTCCTGTTTGGCACGCCGGCGACCCTCTCGCTGGCCAGGCTGGTGACCATGCCCACCGGGGTGATCGACGGCTGGCAGATGGGGTCGATGTTCGCCTGGCTGCGCCCCAACGACCTGGTTTGGAACTACTGGGTGAACAACTACCTGCTCGGCCAGGATCCCCCGGCCTTCGACATCCTGGCCTGGAACGCGGACACCACGCGGCTGACGCGTGGCTTCCACCACCAGCTGCTGGACCTGGTGACCGACAACAAGCTGGCGCACCCGGGCGCCATGACCATCCTCGGCACGCCGATCGACCTATCCCGCATCACCACCGACACGTACGTGGCGGCCGGGCTGACCGACCACATCACGCCGTGGGAGACCTGCTATCGGACCACCCAGCTGGTCTCCGGTCACGCCGAGTTCGTGCTGTGCTCCAGCGGCCACATCCAGACAGTGGTGGCCGACCCGAAGCACCGCGGCCTCGGGTACTTCCTCAACCCGGCCACG
>JASHYW010000320.1 GCA_030042885.1 Streptosporangiaceae bacterium
CCGGAATCGCGGCTCCTCCGGCAGCTCGGCGAAGGTGAGGAAGCGCTTCGCCCACCGGGCGTAGCGCAGGCCCCGGCCCTTCACGCTGACCGGGATCCGCTCCACGGCGTGCCGTACGCCAGCGCGGGGAAGGCCCGGCAGCCTGCTGTACTTGCTGGCCATGACGCAGGCCAGGTGCTTGCGGTAGCCGCCGAACAGCTCGTCCGCGCCCATGCCGGACAGGATCACCTTGACGCTGCGCTCGCGAGCGGCCTGGCACATGAGCAGTGTGTTGATGGCGGCAGGATCACCTATCGGCTCGTCGAGCACGTCGACGATACGGGGCAGAAGATCGACGATGTCGGGTGAGATCTCGATCTCGTGCAGATCGATGCCGAAGCGCGCCGCGACCTTCCGTGCGTAGACGGCGTCGTCGGGCATGGCCTCCAGCCGCTGGTCCTCAGGACGAAAGGTGATCGTGTAGGCATCGATACCCTGGCCGGCCTGGTGAG
The DNA here is from genome assembly GCA_030042885.1 of Streptosporangiaceae bacterium. Next base: position 492 of record JASHYW010000320.1, read on the forward strand.
CCAGTACGGTGACGATGCTGGAGTCCAGGCCGCCGGACAGGAAGCTCGACACCGGCACGTCCGATACCAGGTGGGCGGCGACCGATCCCTCGACCACCTGCGCCAGGTCGGCGGCGGGCCCGGCCGCGGCCTGGTCGGCTATGTCGGTGATGCGCCAGTACTGATGCACGGTGAGAGTGCCATCCGGGCGCAGGCGCGCCCATGAGCCGGGCGGGAGCTTACGCACGCCGTCGACGGCGCACCGCTGATCGGGCACCCAGTAGTAGAGCATCGACGCCACCAGGGCGCCCGGCTCGATCCGCAACTCGGTGCCCACCGCGGCGACCAGCGCCTTCAGTTCCGAGGCGAACAGCGCACCCTCACCGCGCGGGAGATAGTACAGCGGCTTGATGCCGAGCGGGTCGCGGGCCAGCACGAGCTCGCCTGTCGCCCGGTCCGCCAGCGCGAACGCGAACATGCCGCGGAACCTGCGCAGGGCCTCAGGCCCCCACGACCGCCAGGCCTCGAGCACGACCTCGGTGTCAGACCTGGTGACGAAATTGACGCCGCGACTGGCCAGCTCCGCACGAAGCTCCTGGTAGTTGTAGAGCTCGCCGTTGTAGACCAGCGCCATGCCGTGCTTCAGCAGCGGCTGATCGGCCGCGGCGGACAGGTCGATGATGGACAGGCGCCGGTGGCCGAGCTGTACCGAGACCCGGTCGTCCTCATGGCTCCAGGTGCCCGCCGCATCAGGCCCCCGGTGAGCGATCCGGTCGCTCATGATGTCCACGAGCTTGTGGCCATCGGGCTGCTGATAGCATCCCGCGATTCCGCACACCTCAGCTCCCCGCCCTGTCGAGAGCCCCGGCACCGGTCAGGCGCTGGTAGACGCCCAGGTAGGCGCCCTCCTGATGACTCCAGGCGAGCTCCCGCTCGACGCGGGCCCGCCCCAGCTTGCCCAGGAGAGTGCGTTTCGCCTCATCGTCCATGAGGTCGGCGATTGCCTCGGCATAGGCGTGCACGTCGTTGGGCCTGACATACACCCCGGCGTCAGCGACGGAGACGCGCGTCTCCCGCAGATCGAAGGCCACCACGGGCAGCTCGAATGCCATGTACTCCATCGACTTGTTCATCGTGGACAGGTCGTTGAGCGGGTTCTTGGGGTCCGGCGACAGGCCCACGTCGGCGGTGGACATGATGCGCGTGACCAGCTCGTCCGGCGCGCGCCCGGTGAACTCCACGTGGCCGGCCAGGCCCAGCTCATCGCGCAGCGCCACCAGCTCGTCGAAGCAGTCGCCCGAGCCGATCAGGGTGAACGCGATGTCGTCACGGCCGAGCTCCCGCACCAGGATGTCCGCGGCCCGGACCACGATGTCCACCCCGTCCTGCGGGCCCATGACGCCGATATAGGCAGCCAGGTAGGTGCGGCCTCGGCGCTGGTCCGGGTCGGCCGGGCCGCGCTTGAGCCGCTTCGGGTCCGGGCCGCTGCGGACGATGGTGACGTCCGCAGGCGCTTTGCCGCTCCGGCTGATCGCGATCTCCCGGTAGGACGCGTTGGTGGAGATCACGTGGTCCGCCGACCGATGCGTGCGGCGCTCCAGATAGCGCAGACCCCGGTAGGGCAGCCCCGGCCGGTCGGGGAAGCGGGACTCGAATAGCTCCGGGCACAGGTCGTGGTGGTCGAAGGCGAATTTTGTGCCCTCCACGGCACGGAAGACCAGCGCGATCGGCCAGAAGATGTCCGGCGGGTTGCAGGCCTGGATGACCGCGAACCGGCCGCGCCTACGGGCCCTGACCGTCAGCCAGGCCGTGGCCAGGAACGAGTGCGCGTACTCGGCAATGTAGCCGAGCTTGCTGCCGCCGGGCGCGTAGCCGCGGTACTTGTACAGCTCTACCCCATCGATGACCTGGTAAGAGGGGTCTCCGTTGGCTTTCGGGCAGACCGCCGCCACCCGGTAGCCCGCCGATACCAGGGCCTGGCATTCGAGCCAGACCCGTCGGTCGAAGGGCAGCGAGAGGTTTTGCACGATGATCAGGATGCGCGGCTTCTGCACCCCTATTAGAGGGTCCAGGCGGCATCCCTGATACGCCGGGAACAGGTCCTCCGCAGGTATCAAAGCGGCCGGTGGCAGGTCTCATTAGTATGGCAAACTTGTCTCGCCGCGCATCGAACCCAATCAGCGAAGTGCAGGGGTAAGGAGTGAGAGTCCTGGTTGCGGGCGACCGCGGCTACATTGGCACGCCGGTACTCTTCCGTGGCTAGCCGTATCAGCGCCAAGGTCGGGGCCTTCCCGAGCCGGATCGCCCAGCGGTTCGGCTGGGGTCTGGCGGACCAGGCGATGTGCAGCGCGAGCAACGCAGCAGTGAGCTTCTACGTCGCCCGTGAGCTCGGCGCGACGCAGTTTGGCGCGTTCAGCTTGGCCTACGTGACCTACTCGTTCACGCTCACCGCCTCGCGGGGCCTGGCCACCGACCCGATGCTGGTCAGGTTCAGCCACACCGACCCGGCCACCTGGCGGCGGGTCACCGCGCGGACCACAGGGACCGCCCTGGTGACCGGCCTGATCGCCGGCACCGCCGCGCTGGTCGCCGCGGCCGTGTTGCACGGCGGGCCCCGGTTGGCCTTCCTGGCACTAGGCCTGATCCTGCCCGGCCTGCTCCTGCAGGACAGCTGGCGTTACTCATTCTTCGCGCTCGGCCGGGGTAGCAAGGCGTTCGTCAACGACGCGGTCTGGACGCTGACCCTAGTGCCGCCGCTGCTCGCTCTGCGGGTGCTGCACGAGAACAGCGTGTTCTGGCTGATGGTCGCATGGGGCAGCGCGGCGGCCCTTGCCGCCTGCGTCGGGCCGTTGCAGGCTCGGGTGATCCCCCGGCCCTCGCTGGGCTGGCACTGGGTGTCGCGTCACCGCGACCTGGGGCTGCGGTACCTGTTGGAGAACACCGCGAACAGCGGAGCCGGGCAGCTGCGCACCTATGGCCTTGGCCTGATCGCGGGCCTGGCCGCAGTCGGCTACGTGGCGGCGGCCGGCCTGCTGATGGGCCCGTTCCTG
>JASHYW010000321.1 GCA_030042885.1 Streptosporangiaceae bacterium
GTTGCTGTCAGTTCACCGTTTCGGGCGGCCAGCGCGTGACCAAGGTCCCTCGACGTCACGGGGGGTCCTGGGCCACTCTGAACTATGCCCCGGCACTTCACTAAGAGGAGATCTTCAATTAGAAGCTGATAAGGAGGCCAAGACAATGGCTAGCACCTCCGGCCAGGAAGAGTTCCTGGCCGTCATCCGTAAGAGCCAGGAGGCCGTGATCGCCGCGGTCAGGAACTTGGCCGAAACCGTCAGGACAGCCAGTCCGAAGCTGCCGTCCGTCAGTGTGCCATTCGCGGACAAGCTGCCCGGGCCAGAGGGCGCCGTGGCCAGCGTCCACGACTTTGCCGAGCACCTGCTGGCCAGCCAGCGGAAGTTCACCGAGGACCTGCTGAAGGCGAAGCCAGAGGGCGCCGTGGCCAGCACCTACGACTTTGCCGAGCAGCTGCTGGCCAGCCAGCGGAAGTTCGCCGAGGACCTGCTGAAGGCGGCGGCGCCGCTGATGCCAGGCCGCGCCGAGAGCGCGGCGGCGACCGAGACCTACAAGCCAGGCCAGACCGTTCCTCGGGACGGGACGGTCGAATGCGCGCGGCACCACGATGTCCAAGACCACGTCAAAGCCGGTACCCGATTCCCACCATGCAGTCACCACCACGAGCACAGCGAGGGCTGTACCTGGCAATACGTCTAGCTGCGAAGCTGGCTGTCCGCGAGTGACCGTCAGACCCGATTCCGCGAATAGCGCAGTGAGCTGACCGCTGCCTGCATAAATGATCTTGGTGCGCCAGGCTTCCTGGTGCTGGGCACGCTGATGGCCCGGGGCTGGCGCCGGGTTCGCGGTTCGGGTGTCTTTCTGTGGTCTGGGCTGGTGAGCCATGGGCAAAGACGGGGAGCCGGGCTCAGGAGGCGCAGGTCAGGCGGGGGCAGGCAGGTCCCGCAGCCGGGCGAGGACCTCGGGAAGCAGGCTGTGGCAGCTGAGCAACTGGGCAGTGACAAGCCAGCTGTCCGGCTAGCTGGGGTGTACGCCATGGCGGGCCTGGCTGATGACTGGCCGGAAAACCGGCAGACCTGCTTCGATGTGCTATGCGCCTATTTGCGCATGCCATACGAGCCCGATCCTGGCCAGGACGCTCCCGAGGCGCAATGACTTGCCTTCCAGGCCATCGGCGAAGTCCGGCGCCCAGTAGACGACGGTGCTTTCATCTTGGCACCGGCGAACATTTCGGCTCGGGCCAGTGCGGTCTTGGCCCGGGACCGGTCCTGGCCAGAGCTGCGGAGTTGGCCTCGTAGTAGGCGAGCTGCACGCTCATCGGGTTGACCGGGCCATGTTCAATGCCGTGCAGGACGAGGTCCGCGGCTTCGGCGTGGTGCTGCCACCGGGCTGTCTTGGCGAGCGCGTACCAGGCTTTTGCCTGGCCGGTTTCGGCTTCTTGCACGCCGAGCAGGGCGGCACGGCCGTAGTTGCGGGCGGCCGCGTCCTGGCCGAGGTCGCCGAGCAGGACGCTTGCCTGTGCGAGGAGGTTGAGGTCCTTTGCGCCGCCGGGGCGCCGCTCGCGGTGGCCGCACGGCCGGGGGCGCAGCGGCCGTGGCCGGGCACACGGTCCGCGTCAATGCCAGCGGCAACCTGGTTGACAATGCGACCGGCGCGGCGGGGCTGGCCCAGGGCGCGGTAGCTCTCGGGATCCTGGCCAGCCTGCTGGTCTGGCTGGCCGTGCAGGTACCCAGATACCGGCGCTCCGCCGGTGAACGCCGCCAGCAGTTCAAGTGGCTCTGCACCGGCGCCACTATCTTCGTGGTCTCGGTGATCGCCGCGGTGCTCGTCTCGGGCGGGTCCTCAGGCCTGGACCTGGCGGTCAACGATGTCATCGTCCCGGTGGGTTTCGCGGTCCTCCCGGTCTGCGTCGGGGTCGCGGTGCTGAAGTACCGGCTGTATGACATCGACCGCATTATCAGCCGGGTCATCTCCTACGCCATCATCACGGCCGTGCTCGCCGGAGTGTTCGCAGGGCTCGTGCTGGATCGCCGAGCAGGAGCGCCGCGATCTCGCCCTGCTGCTGAGAGCGCAGGATGGGCAAGAGCGCCGGAGAGGGCTGTCTATCCACTATCGGAAGAATGCTCTTCAATTTGCGGATAATTGAAGCTGGTCCTGAGGTCCGGGGCCGGTCCGGTTGTCGGGATCACCTCCTTGCTGCAACGATGGGGGCGTGAAGCTGGGGATCTTGTGCGGCGGCGGCCCGGCCCCGGGGATGAACTCGGTCATCTCTGCGGCCACGATCGAGGCCCGGAACTCCGGGTGGGACGTCTTGGGGATCATGGACGGATTCCAGCACCTCATCGAGGGCCGGACCGAGGAGACGCGGCCCCTGTCCATCACGGACGTGTCGAGAATCCACGTCCAGGGCGGGTCGGTCATCCGGACCTCGCGGGCCAACCCGACGGTGCGAGACGAGGATGCGGCCGACCCGGACTGGAGGCTGCACGCCTGTCTGGAGTCGCTGCAGAAGCTGGGGATCGGCGCGCTGGTGACGATCGGCGGGGACGACACCGCGTTCTCGGCGTCCCGGCTGGCCGAGGCGGCCAGTGGAGGCCTGCGCGTGGCGCACGTGCCGAAGACCATCGACAACGACCTGCCGCTGCCTGGCGGCACGCCGACCTTCGGCTTCGAGACCGCCAGGAGTGTGGGGGTGGGCCTGGTCAACAACCTGATGACCGACGCCATCACCACCCAGCGATGGTACCTGGTGGTGGCCATGGGCCGCTCGGCCGGCCACCTGGCCCTGGGCATCGGGAAGTCGGCCGGGGCCACCCTCACGGTGATCGCCGAGGAGTTCCCCCGCGACGAGCCCATCCGGCTGTCGCGCCTAGTGGACATCCTGGAAACCTCGATGCTCAAGCGGATCGCCCACGGCCGCCCCTTCGGCGTGGCTGTGCTCGCCGAGGGCATCGGCCTGCGCCTGCCCCAGGACGAGCTCCGCAAGGCCATGCCGGAGGTCGAGCGAGACGAGCACGGCCACGTCCGGCTGGCCGAGCTCGAGCTGGACCGCCTGCTGGCCAAGCAGGTCAAGGACCGCTTCAAGGAGCGAGGGCAGAACGTCACGGTCGAGGGCAAGAACATCGGTTACGAGCTGCGGTGCGCGCCCCCCATCCCGTTCGACATCGAGTACACCCGCGACCTCGGCTACGGCGCCATCGACTACCTGAAGCGTGTGCTGGGCGGCGACGAACCCGGCGGCATGGTCACGATCCAAGACGGGCACATGGTGCCGCTGCCCTTCGGGTCGTTCAGCGACCCCGAGACGGGGCGGGTGCGGATCCGGCTGGTGAACGTCGAGTCGAGCTCATACCGGGTGGCCCGCGAGTACATGATCCGGCTGGACCGCGAGGACCTCGAGGATCCGGACAAGCTCCGCCCGATCGCCGAGGCTTCAGGGCTCACGCCCGAGGCCTTCCGCGACCGGTACGGCTATCTAGTCGAGGGCTGAGCCCTGGCCGCCGAGCCGCCCGGACCCCCGCCGGGGGGAACCCCCGATGAGGAAGATCACGCAACCACCCGCGGCACTAGCGGCGGGGCTATAAATCTGTAACCCGATGATCGCGGGACTGCCGGATCGCGGGGAGCCAACGGGGCCAGACGCCGAGCGACACGGGGCGACAAGACCCGCCGATTTGTGCAGCTAGATGGCCACATCAGGCCACAGTAGGCGACGTCGCGCGACGGTGAAAATCAACCTGGAAAGCGGAAGCCGGCAGGTCGATCCTGTCCCTGACCACTACCTCGGCGGACGAGACAGGCAGGTTCTCGTCGAGCTTGGCTTCACCGCGACTGCGGCAGCGGAAGCAGTTCCTCGCGGGCCAGCGCTGCGCCGTCGGCGGCGGCGGCGCGTACGCCCGCGACGGTTACCGTGGGGTATTCGGCGGTTATCTCCTCGACCGTCATGCCGGCTGCCAGGCACTCTTGGATCACACTGGCCGGCACGCGGGTTCCGGCAATCACAGCCTGGCCGTGCATCACCCGGGGACTGGTGGAGATCATCTCCAGCTGGTCAGTGGTCACGACTCCAGACTGCCGTTTCGGCAGCGGGAATGCGACACCATTTGCCCAGGCCGCGCCGCGACAGGCCTCCGAACCCGGCCCTGGTTGGAACCCAGTTGCGCCCACTAAGTTTCACCAGCTAGATAGCCATTTTTGGCAACTGGCTAAGATCCCAGGGTTTCCTGCAAGGGCCAAACCACTGGCTGGCCGGAGGGCTGAACGGCAGGTCCGACCGGACCGTGAAGGGAGGCGCACGCATGTGCGTTCCCGAATCGCGGCCCCGGCCGTGCGTGCCTCCCCGGCGGTTCCGAGCCGTTGGCCCGGGTGCGCCGGGACCCTTACCCCGGCTGAGGGCCGCCGAACGCGTCGGTATCGCTGGCCGGCTCAGGGCCGCCGAACGCGTCGGTATCGCTGGCCGGCTCAGGGCCGCCGAACTCATCACGAGATTCGGGGCCATCCGTGCTGTCCGGACGCGTCATCTTGACCTCCATCGTGATAGCCAGGGCAGCCGTAACGTCAGCTGCGACTTTACTCCCAGTTCGTTCCACGTCGACGGCTGGATGAACGCACCAGCCATTGCATCGATGAACACGAGCAGACAACACGGTTCATCCCGGCGCGCCGCGCAGGCTACGGGGCCGCCCACGAGCTCAGCTCTTGTCCGCCAGCCCCAGCCGGGCGACGCTGACATCTTCCCGGCCATGGCCGGCGTCGACGATGGAGCGCCACTGCCGGGACAGC